>NZ_MQWC01000004.1:1438300-1663798 GCF_002954405.1 Salinibacter sp. 10B
TGATGGAAGAGCGACGGCAGCGCACGGAGTCAAGCCCCACGGGGCGTCTCATTGAGGAGTTTCTGACGACTGCTTTCAAGGCCCACCCCTACGGCCAGCCCACCATTGGGCACATGTCCGACCTCCAAAACCTCTCCCGAACCGACGCAAAGCAGTTTTTTGACAAGTACTATGGGGCAAACAACCTCACCATCGGCATTGCGGGGGACGTGAACCCAGACCGGGTGCAAACCCTGGCCAACGAGTACTTCAGCCGGCTGCCGGAAGGAGAGGACCCACTTCCCGTCACGACCCGCGAACCGGAGCAGATTGGAGAGCGGCGCGTCACCATCCGTGAACAAACGCAGCCGTTCGTCCTCATCGGCTACCACCGGGGGAGCATGCATAGTGCAAACGACCCGGTCTACGACATTCTCGTCGACGTGCTGTCGCGGGGCCGCACAAGCCGTCTTCACCAGGCCCTCGTGGAAACGGAAACGGCCCTCAACGTGCAGGTGGTGCCCAGTTTTCCCGGAAGCAAGCACGAAACGCTGTTCGGGATTTTTGGAGTGCCCAACCGGGGCGTGTCGCCCGACACCGTGGAGCACATGATCTACGATGAACTTGACCGGATTACGAATGAGGGCATTACGCAGGCGGAACTGGAACGAGCCAAAACCCGAGCCCGGGCGGACCTCATTGGCAGCCTCGATTCTAATTCCGGGCTGGCCCGCCAGTTTTCTCAGATGGAGGCCCTCACGGGCGACTGGCGCTCGATCTTCCGCCAGTTGGACGCGCTGGAAAAAGTGACGGTGGACGACGTGCAGCGCGTGGCGAAGAACACGTTTACGCGCAGCAACCGCACCGTGGCCCTCATCAAGACGACCGACTCGTCCGGCGACCCCACCACGGCTGAGAAGTAGACGCTTCGCGTTTCCCTTCGCCTCCTTTGATCGAACCGCATCACGTACGTCATGTTGATCCGATTCTTTCGCGCTTCCTTCCTTCCCGCTGGTCTTGCCCTGCTGCTGGCCGGCCTTTTCGCCGTCGCCCCGGCCCCGGCCCAGGAACGGCCTGACGAGATTCGAACAGCGGACTATGACATCCAAGATCTCACGTATCCTGATCTTCGCGACTTCGAGGCCCCGGAGCCGGAACGCCTCACGCTGGACAACGGCCTGACGATTCTCCTCCTGGAAGACCACGAATTGCCACAGGTAAACGCCGTCGCGCGTATCGGCACCGGCTCCGTCTACGAACCGGCCGAAAAGCGTGGCCTCGCGTCCATCATGGGCTCTGTCATGCGCAGCGGCGGCACTGAGTCGATGACGCCCGACAGCCTGAACCAGACGCTCGAAAACATCGGAGCAACCGTTGAGACCAGCATCGGTGCAACGTCCGGCTCGGCCTTCATGTCCACTCTCTCTGATCACGTGGACACCGTGCTCCCGATCTTTGCCGAGGTCCTTCGTCAGCCTGCATTTGCGGAAGCGAAAGTTCAGCAGGCGAAGAGCCAGCAGACGTCCTCGATCTCACGCCGCAATGATAACGCGCGGAGCATTGCCTTCCGCGAGTTCGACCAGTTGGTCTACGGTGAAGACAGCCCCTACGCTCGGATTCCGGAATACTATACGGTTGAGCGGATCACACGCCAGGATCTGGCCAACTTCCACGACCAGCATTTTCATCCCAGCAACGTCATTCTGAGCGTGTGGGGAGACTTCGACACCGACACGATGAAGCAGAAGCTCCGCCAGCAGTTTGGGGACTGGACGGCTCCGGACGGGTTTGAGCCGCCGACCCCGCCTCAACCCACCGCCTCGCGCGAGTACTCGGTGAACTTTGTCCAGAAGGATGACGTGAATCAGAGCACCATTCTGATGGGGCACCCGGGACGCCTCACCCGAGATGATCCCGATTATCCTGCCGTCACCATCATGAACGAGGTGCTCAGTGGGGGCTTCTCGGGTCGTCTCTTCCAGAATGTGCGACGGGAAAAGGGGCTTGCCTACTCGGTCTTCGGCAATTACACGGCGAACTACAATCGTCCCGGCCGCTTCTTCGCGGGCATCTTTTCAAAAAGTGCGACGACCGTAGAGGCCACCAACGCTGTGATGCACGAGGTGGAGCGCATGCGACAGGAAGCTCCGACGGACGAGGAGCTTGGCCTCGCCAAGGACAGCTACTTGAATTCCTTCGTGTTCAACTTCGACACGAAGCGAGAAATCCTGAGTCGACTCATGACGTACGAGTACTATGACTACCCGTCGGACTTCCTTCAGCAGACGAAAAGCGGCATCGAAAAGGTCACGGCCGGGGATGTACAGCGGGTCGCAAAGAAGTACCTCTACCCGGAGCAGGCCCACATCCTCATCGTGGGAAACCGCACGCAGTTTAGCGACTCGCTGTCGGCCCTCACGAAGGACGGGACAGTCAACGAGCTTGACATCTCCATCCCGAAATCTCCGCCCGGAGAGGAACAGGCTGTGAGTGCGGAAGCGAACCAGGCTGGCCTGTCGGCACTCAAACAAGCTCGAGCCGCTCTGGGGGGCGATGCCTTCGATTCTTTTCAGAACATGCGCGTCGTTACCAAGCAGCGCGGACGCACGGTCACTCTCGTCGTGGCGCTGCCCAACAAGCTCCGCGTGGAGCGCGGGCCCATGACCATCGTCAGCAACGGGGAAACGGCAAAGATGAAGCGAGGCGGGCAAACCCGAACCCTTCCGTCCTCCGTTCAGGGCCGCTTCGAAGGGCAGCTCTGGCGCGACCTGACGTATCTGATGACCCACCTCGACCACGACGGCCTCACGGTACAGGACCAGGGTTCTCAAACCGTTGAGGGGACGACGTATCGGGCCGTAAAGGTAATGCCGCCCGCCGGTCGTGCTTACACTCTCTATCTGGAACCGGAGTCGATGCGACCAGCCCGGATGTCGTACCAGGCCCAAACCCGGCAGGGCCCAAAGGCGACGAGCTCAGTATACAGTAACTTCAAAACCGTAAAGGGCATGGCGATCCCTCACAAGACGGTGACCTATCAGGGTGGAAACAAGGTGGCGACGAGTCGCATCCAGAAGATTTCCCTCAACGTAGACCTGGAGACGGACGTGTTCACGATGGGGGACTCATCCGAGTAACCCTCGCTCTTCATTCCCGCTCGCCCCAACGCCCGAGGCTCCCTGTGGAGCTTCGGGCGTTTTTATTCGGCAGACAGCTGAACGCTCTCTTGACTCACGCCGTTGGAGCGGCCCATCCCCTTCTGCACTTCTCGCCCAGTCCCATGTCTCTCCCTTCCCGAGTCGCCCTCTGTGACGTTGGTCCCCGCGACGGTTTTCAATTCGAGGACCAGTTCATTCCTACGGATCTGAAGGTCGCAACCATAACAGCCCTCGCCGACGCCGGCGTGCCCCGCATACAAGTCACCTCCTTCGTTCATCCGGAGTGGGTGCCCCAAATGCGCGATGCAGAATCCGTGTGCGAGCGATTGCCGCCGCGAGACGACGTGACGTACGCTGGTCTTGCCCTTAACCAGAAAGGCCTGGAGCGAGCCCATAACGCCGGACTCTCTCAAGTGGACCTTTCAATTGCCACCCACGACCAGCACAGCCTCGACAACGCCAACGTGACGGTGGACGAGGCCGTGGCGCAGGCTGAAGAGATGGTCCGCTACGCCCATGAGCACGGACTAGAAGCACAGATGGGATTTCAGACCGTCTTCGGGTACCAAGAGCCCGGCGATACCCCCCTCCCTCAGGTCGTCGACATGAGCCGTCACTTTGCCGAGATGGGCGTTGAGTCTATCTCGCTGGCAGATTCAACGGGACTCGCCCATCCGCACATGATTCAAGAGCGAGTGGAAGCCGTTCTGAAGGCCATCGGCGATGTGCCCCTCGTGCTTCACCTTCACGATACGCGGGGCCTCGGACTTGCCAACGTCTACGCTGCCCTCGAATGCGGAGTCGATCGCTTTGATACGTCTCTTGCCGGCATGGGCGGCTGCCCCTTCATCGAAGGCGCAACCGGAAACATTGCAACGGAAGACACGGCCTACTTGCTCGACGGACTCGGGATCGAGAGCGGCATTGATCGAGCAGCAGTCAGTCGAGCGTCTCGCCGAATCGAAGAGGAACTCGACAAGCAGTTTCCCGGCAAGCTGCATCGGCTTTGAACCGGAGCGCACGCGTCGGGGCCACCGGGCCTCCCTGCCTCGTCTCTCCCTACGACGACTGACCGTCGGAGTTTAGAGCATCGGCGGGCACCTGCTGGCCGTCGCGACTAAATGGCGCCTCGGTGGCAATGGCCTCCTGCGCTCCATGCCCGCTTGGAATCCAGCGCAGGAGCTCCAGTCGCCCGTCGAGGTGCTCGACCAGGGCCGTGCAGCTTTCCACCCAGTCGCCGGTATTCACGTACTGCGTGCCGTTGATCGAGCGGAGACGAGGGTGATGGATGTGCCCGCAGATCACGCCATCGTACTCCTTCTCGGCGACTTCCATCGCCGCCGTTTCCTCAAACTCCTCGATGTATTGCAGCGCCCGCTGCGTCGAGTGCTTGAGATAACTGGAAAGCGACCAGTAGGGGAGATTGAACAGGCGACGCACCCGATTAAACCAGCGATCCACCTTCATGACCCCTACGTACGCCCATCCTCCCAAGAATTCAAGCCACTTGGCGTGACGCACGACCCCCTCGAATTCATCCCCGTGTACGACCACGAACCGGCGTCCGTCGGCGGTGGTGTGGATGGCCTTCTTCTGAATCGTGATGCCCCCAAGTTGGAGCCCCGGAAAGTCTCGAGCCACCTCGTCGTGATTGCCGGGAATGTAGGTGACATTCGTACTGTTGGCCTTCTGTAGGAGGCCCTGAATCACGTCGTTGTGGGCGGAAGGCCAGTACCAGGAGCGTTGCAACGCCCAGCCGTCAAAAATATCGCCCACGAGGTAGTAGCGATCGGCCTCGTGGTGACGAAGAAAATCGAGGAGAAAGTCCGCCTTTGCCTGAGGAGTCCCTAGATGAACGTCTGAAATCCAGATCGTACGGTAATGGGTTGTCGGCTCCATGTGCCGGACTATCTGAGCAAGCAGCAATTCGAGGAAAAGCTGCCCCTCAACCCTCGGGGCGATACCCGGACGGGGCCATGCACGGTCCGAAAGATGTACCGTACGTTCTGCCCCTCCTTTCCGCTATTTTCGGGGATTGATGATAGCTTCATTCTGGAAAAATGCCCTTTTCAGCCAAGCGCGGTGCAGTTCCGCCCTGCGGAAACACAGGAGGGTCCTCTGAACAGACTGAACGAGGGCGCCTTCACGCTGACGCCCCGATCTGAGGCGACGGTGACCAGTCGTTCTTGGGTGCTCCATCTCCCGCCGTGCCTGCAGCATGTGGGGGCGACGATGCCCCCTCTGGGACGGGCGTCCATTGTTGAAGCGCAAGCCGTCCATCCATGTGCTCGACTAAAGCCGTACAATTTTCCACCCAGTCGCCTGTGTTGGCGTAGGTAACCCCATCGATGGGCCGGAGCTCCGGCACGTGGATGTGTCCGCAGATGACCCCGTCTACATCCTCTCGCTGGACACGCTGCACGACGGCCTGCTCAAAATCCGCAATGTACTGCACAGCGCGCTTCGTGGTGGTTTTTGCGGCGGCCGCCAGTGACCAGTAGGGCTTGTTCATCCATCGACGCACCCGGTTGACGTGGCGATTGAGCGTGAGAAGAGTCTGATACGCCCATCCTCCGAGTTTGGAGAGCCAGCGGGCGTGCCGCACTACTCCGTCGAACTCATCTCCGTGAAGCACCAGAAGACGCTGCCCGTCTGCGGTCGTGTGGATCACATTCGATCGAATCGTGATGCCTCCGAGCTGGAGCCCGGGAAACTGACGGGCCGCCTCATCGTGGTTGCCGGGAATATAAATCATCTCTGCTTCTCCCGCTCGTTCCAGCAAGATTTGCAGGAGCTCGTTGTGAGAGGATGGCCAGTACCAGGAGCGCTGCAAGGCCCATCCATCCACGATATCACCAACGAGGTAATACCGCTCCGCTTTGTGATGCTCCAGAAAGTCGATCACTCCGTTGGCCTTCGACGCTCGCGTGCCGAGGTGAACGTCTGAGATCCAGATCGTGCGGTATCGTCGAAGCACGGGCATAGAGCAATGATGCGGGAAAGGACGGATACTCAGCAGCCCCCTACGGCCACGGAGTTAATCGACAATTGTGTGAAGCCCCTCAAATCGTTTCGACTCAGAAGCAGATGAAACCGAAGGGACCTCCATTCCCAGTCCATCGAACGCCGAGGCGGACACAGCTCCCGATACACGAATCGTGGACCAGTAGGCGTACCGGTAAGCAACGGGGGCCACGGTACAGGTAACCCCATCGACCCCGTCGAGGCGACGGAGCGCGCGGATAAGATCGGGCCGGGGATACACATCGAAAAGCGCCAACCAACGCTGCAAAACCATAGCGGTCCACTCCGGAAGATCGGCCTGATCCCAAAAGTCGACGATGTGGATCCGTCCGCCCGGCGCCAGATGAGCAAGGGCAGAGCCGAGTGCCGCCGTCCAGTCGGGAATCATCGACAAAACGTACGAGAAAAAGATGACATCGAAGTCCCGCTCGACCCCAAACTGCTCTCGGGAATCAAGCGCCTGTGCCAGTCCGTGGCCAAGCGTAATATCGTCGAGACAGCCCTCCCGCTCCATCTTGGCCCGAGCTGTCGCGAGCATCGAAAGGGAGGCATCCAGTCCGTACAGTGTATGCTGCGGAGCGTGTTGATCGAGCATGCGTAAATTGCGAGCGGTGCCGCACCCAATTTCCAACACATTGCTACTCGGCTGTTCAGCAATGGCCCTCAACATTCGGTCTCGCCCAAGCAAGTAGTACCGGCGCGACCAGTCATACACGTGGCGCGTCCACCGGTACATTCGATTCATTTTCCGTACTGGGTCTTCAATGGAGGACGAGAGGGGCATTTTCGACATGGGTTGGGCCGTGGCGTGGCCTTTGATGACGAACGAGAGTGTGATGACGAACGAGAGTGGTTCCGAATAATCGGAAGCTTCCCGGGGCCGTGCGGTTGTCTTTCCACGCACTAGCCGGTCAGCACATAGAGGTGAAACATGCCGTAGACCGCCGATCGGTCCTTTGCATGAAGCGCCTCTGACCGGTCACGCTCGTACGTGAATCGACTGCGCAGATCGGACGGCAGTGCCGGCTCGACCACTGAGTCGAGCCCAGCGGTACGGAAAATAATGCGGGCTCCCGGTTCCCCCACGCGGGCCAGTTCAGCCCAGAGCGCAGCAATGGCCTCCGGCTCCATCCAGTCCATCGCGTCAAGTAGCACGAAGCTGTCGAAGCTGCTGTCGGGCTGATCCCGAAGGGCCTCCTGAACCGAAGCAATGCGCGTGTCCACCCGATCGAGGTCGTACCGGAGTTGCCCGTAGTGTTCAGCGCGAAGGTAGGCTGGAAGCGCCTCCCGCTGGTCGGTATCGTACTGGCGCCCAAAGGCCTGCCAGGCGAAGTAATTGTCCGAGAGCGGAAAGCCGCACACCAATCGCTCCAGTCGTTTGCGGTAGAGATCGACGATCGACGTGTCGGCCGCAGTGGAAAGACTCTGGTACTGGCTCAGCGGGATGCCGAAGCTGTAGAGAGTGGCGGGCTGTCGTGCAATCCGTCGGACAAGAGAATGATCAAAAAACGGCGCTACACATTCCTCAAAGAACTCCCGCTGCTCCTCCAGATTGTCGGCCCGCAACAACTCGCTCGGCTCACGATCCTGTACCATCTGTGAGACCCACTGGGCCACGCCCTGAAAGCGCGCCAGCACCCCGTGCTTGTAAACACCGTGTTTGAAGGCCCGGATGCGCGGGCGTCGAAAGCCGCTCCAGGGACGCTTCTCCCAAAACTCTTGCGTCGTCGAATCGAGGTGCGGACGGATGTGCTCGTGATACGCCTCGATGTTCTCTTCGCCCTCTCCCTCGCCAAAGAACTGGAAGAAATGCTCGTGATCTGGAAGCTGCCGAAGAGCAGCCATCTTGAGCCGAGTGAGGGCCATATGGGCCATGTTTAAATCCACTGCCAAAATCTGCTCAGGCTCGTGAACGAGATAGTTGAGCACATTGCATCCGGCCGATGAAATGGTAAAAATTCGACTTGACTCGTCGAGGTGAAGGGCCGCTGCGTCCACTCGCGGATCCTCCCAGATCTGGGTGTACACGAGCCCCCGAAACCACAGCGTGAAGAGCCGCTCCAGCAGTCCCTCTCGGGACACCCGGTGGTTTCGATGAACAGCGCGTTTTAGGCGATCGACCGTCGAGTCCGACATGGTGAGCATCCGAGGGTCCGCGAACGAGAGTGGCGAGTCCGATTAGAGCCTGTGGCCACTCTCAAATGTAGAGCCGCGGCGTTATCTCGTGATTACGCCCGGATTATCAGTGGATCACCTCTACTCGGACCGTCAGTTGGAGTCGAGGTAGGCCGCGCGTTGCCGGAGCACTCTGCTGTCCCAGGTGTCCCGCTGGAGCCGGGCAACGTAGTTGTAGCCTTCGGCAGTGGCACGGTACGCGTCGCCAGACGGGGCAGGACGAAGCTGGAGGGTCCGTTGTGTCCCATCAGAAAGGTGGAGACGAATCGTGTGCCGGGCCGGTCCCACCTCATTGGGGGCCACGCCGGACGCAAAGCTGTTGGCTTCGAGGGTGGACAGGGTACGAAGCGCGAAAGTCGCTTTGCGACTTGCCAGCGTATCGCCTCCTGCAACCCAGGTAGACGGTCCCACAGCGGAAGAAGTGTCGCTGTTCGATGGGCGCCGCATGGTGAATGAGCTGTCCCCCGGAAATGTGAAGTCGACTCGCTGGATGTCGGCCCGGTCAACATTCCAGATCACCTTGTCCCGCCAGTCCTCGACGCTGCGGGACGTGATCGACTGGAGCGACTGTTCGATCGAGTAGACGTCCGTCCGATTGGGCGAGCGGACGTAGGTGATGGGCGTGCCCCGTCGTCGACGCATCTGCCGCATTCGAGATCGCCCTTGATTTCGCGATTGAGGACGACGGATCCGCGTCCGTCCCACGATGAGCTGGCCCAGCGTCTCGTCCCCGCTTCCCAGCATCGTAATGGCCGTGCCGGTCGAGTCCACACCATAGCGCGGATGCTTGCTCGACTGCCGGGTCACAACGGCGTCGACCTGAAGACCCGGAAGCGAACTGAGGAGACGGCGTACGGCCTCCTCGTTGGCCGGGAACGCCACTGATGTGTCCGAAGGCACGACCGACCATCCGCCATCTCCCTGTTCTAACCGCACTGACGGCTCATTCGCACGCTCGATCCGGACCGCCTGTACCACACTCGTATCTACTGGTAACAGTTGCCCCTGAAACGCCTCGCTAGACGTGTCGCTCCCCCTCCACGACACTCCGAGGGCAAGGAGAAGCGTACCCACAAACACGATCGATAGGGTTTTCGTCGCGTTCGTCATGGTAATGTCGTAATTCAAATCCCGAGGGTACGTGCGTGAGGAGAACTCAACGGACGGCTAAGCGCTGATGCCGTCCTCCTTCCAGCGTCGGCGTCGGGCTTGATTGCGCCGATACCGTATCCCCCCATACCCAATCACCAGAAGGATGGGAAGCAATACATTCAGGTACTTCAGAACAGTCTGCGTCGTGGGGGCAAGTTGCATCAAGGGTCGGCTCGTTACCCGCTGCGTCCGGAGGGCAATCAGTCCCGTATCATCCGCAAGGTAGTCGATGCTATTGGCCATGAGGTTGATGTTGCCCTCGGGGAGGCGCCGTTTTCGTTGACCGGACCCATTAACAATGAAGTCTCCGTCCCCAAACACGGCAAGCTTCGTGTCGGGGCTTTGCGTTCGCTCCACTGACAGGGTGTCCGCATCTGCAAAGCCCGACGTAAAGGTCCCCTCCAACACCCCTGCGATCGGAATGTTGGCCCCTGAAAAGTCCGACACCGTCCATTCCTGTTGCGGTCGTATGCTTGTCGGCAGGCCAACCGTCGCGGACTGTTCAGACGAGCGTGCCAATACGGTCAGTTCGGCGGTCGTGTCGGTTCGGGTCGTATCCAGTGAGGACGCAAAGCGGAAAACCACCTGGTCCAATCCGTCGCTGATGGGGTGCGACGAGAAGTTGGCGATTTGCGGAATGTACGGATATCGGATCTGATTTACGACGTTGAAGCCGCCACGCTGCTGTTGAACCCGCACTGCGGACGCGTTTCGGTCCCGTACGAGATCCGCTCGGATCGGAAGGCCGTAGTCGTACAGAAGAGAGTCCAACCCCGTAGATTGAGGCCGCGCCCGCCCCAATCGCATGTTCGGCCGTGCCCGGTTCAGCGCGACGATCATTCGTCCCCCTCGCATCACGTATTGGTCGAGGGCACGAACGGCCTGAGTAGAAAGCCGCTCCTGTGGTCGAGCCACCAGAAGCACATCGACATTGGCCGGTACACCGGTGGAGTCAACGCCCGAAATCGTCTGTAGATTGTACCGGCCTTTTAAAGCGTCGCGGAGTTGTGTCATTTCACTGAGCGACGGCTCTCCATGTCCCTGGAGAATTCCGAGGACGTCGTTGTCCTTCGTTGTAAGCTTCCGTATCGTGCTCGCGATGGTATATTCCAGTGCCGACCCCGGTTCGATAAAAGACAGGACCTCGCGCCGCTCCTGATATTGAAAGACCGCTCCCAGATATGCCCGCTTCTGCGTCATCTTGTTTCGCTGGCGGACATCAATGGTGACCGGACGAATACCCGCCTGCCGGGCTGCACGTGCCTTTTCGTCGCTTTCGTTGGGGTTGACGAATCGAAACTCAACATTTCCGTCCGACGCCGCCCGAAACTCCTGTAGCAGTGCCCGAAATTCCTCTTTCGTGCGCCCAAATCGAGAGGGAAGGTTTGCCGTGAAATACGCTGTTACCGTCACTGGATCAACCAACTCCCCCGCAATGTCGTGACTCGCACTTGCAAGCGTATAGCGGTTGTTCTCGGTAAGGTCAGCCCGCCAAACAAACTGATGGGCCGTATAGGTGAGAGCAATGAGACTACCCGCAATGAGTAGTACCTGTAGCAGTGCTTCGCGCCGGTTCGCAAGAAAGCCTGCGAATGCGTTTGACATGGAGCGAACAGATCCGGTTTTCGTTTGGGTTTGAGCGTTGTGATCGTGAGAAGAGAATCGCTAGTGCCATCTCCGACTCTTGAGTGTGACGGTGGCCGCCAGCCCAGCACCGATGGTGATCGTTGCTATATAAAGCACGGAGGCCGCGTCAATCACACCTCGGGCCATCGTCTGAAAATGATGTTGCAAATCCAGAAACTCCGCGATGTTGGCGACCCTCCCCGGAAGAATGCTCGCCATCTGCCCAAAAAGGAGATGGAGAAAGACGGCAATGAAGAGACTGAGCAAAAACGCTACGATCTGATTGCTCGTGAGGCTCGACGCAAAAATGCCGATGCTCACATAGACGGCACTCACGAGCAGGAGGCCAATATATCCGCTGAGGGTGGCGCCATGATCAATGGGGCCGAGTTGCGCAACGGTCACGTAGTAGGGGAGCGTAAATGCCAGGGCAATGGCCACAAGCCCCCAGGCAGCCAACCATTTCCCTGCTACGATCTGGAGGTCGTCCAGCGGCTTCGTCGCCAAAAGCTCAAGGGTCCCGCTGCGTCGCTCCTCGGCCACCATCCCCATCGTAACGGCCGGGATGAAGAAAAAAAGAGTCCAGAACGACACCTGGAAGAATGTGCTGAGCGAAGCCTCCCCTACGAAGAAGATGTCTCCTTGCCCGAACAGCCACGTAAACGTGCCGCTAAGGCCAAGAAAAATAACGAGCAGTACGTATGCCGTGAGCGAGTCGAAGAACGCGTTGATTTCACGCTTGCAGATGGTCCATACGGCGTGCATAATCGAAGAGACAATCTCTGGTCAGACGAATCGTCATGAACAGGGCATTGGCCCTTCGTGAACACACACTCGAACAAGACTCAACCTGCCGGTGCTTTCTCCAATCCCCCAGGGGTCTCCGGCGTCTCTGTCAGTTCTCGGAAGACATCTTCCAAACTCGACTCAAGAGGAGTCAATTCGGTAAGGGTCCAGCCCCGATCGATACAAAGATGGAATACATCAGCAGCAAGATCGTCCTCCCTGTCGGCAACGAGCTCGTAGTAGCCGTCCGTGCGTTGAACAGAGCTAACCCCGTCCAGGCTCTCGAACGCTGCATACACATCATCAGTATCGGGAACGTCAATTCGAACCCGAAGTCGGGCCCCCCCCATAAACTGTTTTCGCAACTCTTCTGTGGGTCCATCGGCCACAATCTGCCCCTGATCAATAATGAGAATACGGTCACACGTCATCTCCACTTCTTTCAGGATATGGGAGCTCAGCATGACCGTCTTTTCCTTGCCAATCTCTTTAATCAACTCCCGAATTTCGGCGATCTGGTTCGGGTCAAGACCGGTCGTAGGCTCATCCAGAATGAGGACCGGGGGATCGTGTAGCAGGGCCTGTGCGAGTCCTACGCGCTGTTGAAATCCCTTCGACAGTTCCCCAATGCGCTTGTGACGCTCCGGCCCAAGACCACACACATCCATCATCTCCTGAATCCGCTGAGTAGCCTTGTCCTGCGGTACTGCTTGCAGGTCGGCCGAGAGACGGAGATAATCGACCACCGGCATGTCGGTGTATAACGGGGTGTTCTCCGGTAGATATCCAATCCGACGTCGCACTTCTTGGGGATGCTCGTGGATGTCGTATCCATCAAGCGACGCTGTACCCGCAGTGGGGCTGAGGTAGCACGTGAGGATGCGCATTGTCGTGCTTTTGCCGGCCCCATTCGGGCCCAAAAACCCCAGTACCTCTCCCGTATTCATCTCAAAGCTGATGTCGTCTACGGCCTTCTGTGTGCCGTAGACCTTCGTGAGGTTCGTCGCAGTGATGCCCATGAGGCAGAACGATCGCTCGTGGGAAATCGAATGCGTTGCGGTATGCTCGCCCTCGGAGTCGATTTTCCCTCAGCGGGAGGGCGAACTGAACGAGAGATCGTGCCCAATATTATAGGGGTTCATCGGAGATCACGTGAAAACTCGTCTTGATGATCCACTTCTTCTCCCCCTGTGCTCATTGCTTCCCCTGCTTGCTATTCCCCATGGGTTTTCAAAAAACGGAGACTTCATTCCCCTCTATCCCTCGCCCACTCCGGATCTGATCAACTCGAGTACTTCTTCCCAGTGGGAAGGAGGATCCACTTCGAAATTCAATTGCTTGCCCGTCCTGGGGTGCGTAAACCCCAATCGATAGGCATGGAGTGCGGGATGGGGAAGAATTTCGAAGATTTGATCGAAGCGAGCACGCCGCTCCGTCGACTGAGTCCCATAACGAATGGACTGCCCCCCATACTTCGGGTCTCCAAGAATCGGATGATTGCGATACTGAGAATGTACACGGATCTGATGTGTACGCCCAGTCTCCAACCAAAAGTCAACCACAGAGGTGTTTTCCAATCGCTCTATGGTCTGGTAGTGGGTGACAGCCCATTTCCCGTTCTCTTCTGACACCACGGCCATTCTCTGGCGATGGTGTGGATCCCGCCCAATTGCGCCTTCGATCCTCCCATTCGGTGGATCGAGGTGTCCCCACAGGATCGCGCGGTAGTGCCGATCTACGGTGTGTGCCTTGAACTGGTCAGCCAAGGCCGTGTGTGCCCGATCTCGTTTTGCAACCACCAGCAATCCGGACGTCCCTTTGTCGAGGCGGTGCACAATTCCAGGACGAACGACGGGGTGGTCTGGAGATTCCGGAAGAGCGTTCACCATCGATAGCCCTACGTCTTCATCCCTTCCCGCCTCCTTCGAATCATCGGCAGATACCGTTCCACCGTCTACATGATGGAGTACGGCGTGGACCAGTGTCCCCGAGCGATGGCCGGGGGCTGGGTGCACGACCATCCCGGGTTGCTTATTGACCACCAGTAGATCCTCATCCTCATACACAACATCGAGGGGGAGATCTTCAGGCTCCGCTTCCATTGGGGGCTTACGGATCAGGCGAAAAAGGATCCGGTCGCCCGGCTCAATGAGATAAGACTTTTGCACCTCTTCCCCATTTACAGCAATGTGTCCCTTCCGGATCGACCGTTGAATTTTCGTGCGGGAGGCATCCGGATAGAACCGGGTCAGATACTTATCAACTCGCTTCTGTCCGCTAAATGAGTTGGGAACGTTGACTTCGACAACATTCTCCTTTCGAGTCACCTCGGCTTTGTAGTCATCCGGATGGAAGTGATCAGAGGAGGTTGACATGCCAGACGCCAAACAGGGAGAATCGAACAACGATCAGAAATAGGAAATCCCCTTTCAGCTTGCACTGAAAGGGGAAGAGAATCCAAAGCGGTGGGGGAGGGATTCGAACCCCCGGGACCCATAGCGGGCCCTCCGGTTTTCGAGACCGGTGCATTCAACCAGGCTCTGCCACCCCACCTGAAGAAAGAGTATCAATCTCCTCGACGAAACGGAAAAACTCATCGAGGGAAGACGTTGGGAAGCCTACATCGATTCGTATGTCAGTCGCTGGATTTTTTGGACGAGTTGTCGCTTCTCCGTTTCGAATCCTTCTCGAACCGTCTCCCCGGCAATCTCAACAACCTGCCCACTTTTTGCCATCCGAGCAAATGAAAGCTGGTCACTAAACGTCTTCAGGGCTGCCTGGTTCGTCGTCAAAGTGGTTCCCTTGTTGCGGAGGATATTCTTCACCCAGGTCTCAGAGGCATCGACATAGAGCATTTCAATGTCTTCCCCGGTTCCACCAGTGGGGCGATAGATAAACCGGAAGCTCTCTATACTCTCCTCAAATCCCCTATTCCGGATTTCGAACCTGTAATCAATGAATATGCCGTTGGCGCTTGTTAGCCCAATGCCCGGTCCGTTAATGAGTTGATCTCTCAGTTCCGAGATCTCGTACTCCTCCCCATCCGGCTTGCGGCTTACCTTGAGGCTATCGCTTCGTTTCAGAACCTGGGTAAGAGTGTCCAGGAGAACACGAGGCGGACTGTTGGACTCAAGCTCATTAACAAACAGCTGGGAGGTCTGCAGCCAGCGCTGCGCACTGGCTTCCTGAAACGGGAGGGCCAACACCATCCCGAAAAACACTATCGATAGCAGAACTCCTTGATTAGTCCTAATCATATTTTCCACCTCTATTCTATTGCATAAAATATTGCTCCGGAATGCAGCCCTTCTAGTCTACGCCAATATGAAGCTATACGAGAGACTAGATTCATTCAGGTTCACCGGAATTGCTTGCCCGGCGTGATTAATCCGTACCACATCTTGCAACTGAATGATCACCCGGTCCTTCGATTGAGCTCCAACCTGACTAAGCCCCCTGATCAATTCTGCCTTGAGAGTTGAATTCTGTCCGAGATTAAATGTGCCAATCTCCTGACTCGCCTTCAGCCCCTTACGAATAGAGACCTTCGCTCGGCGAACCCGATAGTTCGCATCTTGCGGATAGCTCTTGGCAAACTCGGGATCGGCCTCAACCTGGAATTGCAATGTGGGACGTGCCCGAGAAATATTATCCCCATTTGCTAACTGTTCTCCCTGGGCATCAAGCACCCTCAACTGGGGACGGGGAGGGTCAATGACTGCAAACTCTTTCTCCCCCAGATACACATTTTCACCGTTCTCAGAGGGCAGGTACGCCCGAACCGTGACACTGTTCGAGGAAGGACTCAAGGTGAGCTGACGTCCATCTACACTGGACCCAGATGAGGATTCGAGTTGCAGCGGACGCCCTTCAAGTCCCGGAACGTCAATTCGGATCTGATTGCGTGTTCGCCGATAGAGCGACTTCGTGGCAACACTTGTCGCCACAAGTTCCGGCCGACGGACAGTAAAGGACCCGTTTAGAGTCTTGCTTACGTCCCCCTTGAGCTGACTATACTGCATGGTCACAGAATAGTCAATCTTTTTCTCGTCCTCCCCTTCAGCAAGCAGTTCGGCCGTAGCAACTTGGATATTTTCATTTCCCTCAACCGTCACCTTCTTATCGTCGGTGCGCAGGGTAATCTCTCCTCCCTTCGCAAGTTGAGAAGCCTTCAGATAGGCGTTGGCCGTGTACTCTTGCCCAAGGACGACTGTACTCTGTCCCCCCACAAGGATGGGTTCCACCTTTTCTGCAGCAACACTCTGCTCCTTAAGGTCGAACGTGCTGAAGGAGTACAGAAGAATCGGAAGGTATAGAGCCAGCATCACCCTATACCGAAGCTGTTTTATGTCTCCACCACCTTGTGCCATGACTAGCTAACGGTTTTGTTTGTGTCAGAGACTCCGTTCGGGGTAACCTGCGGATCGTTGAACTTCTGAAACCGACGAAGCATCTCGTCAAGATCATTTCGCATTTCCTCCACAGCACTACCCGCATTTTCCATTTCTGCTCCCAGGGAGTTCATCCCCTGTCCCAGACGCTCCGCATCCTCGGCCAGATCTCCGGTCGCGACCTCGTCCAGTTTCGTTCTCATGTCCTGGACTGCAACGCGGGCCTGCTTCATCTCTCCGACCATTTCATGGATTTCCCCGCCGAACTGTTTAATCTCCTTGCCCAACGCCCCCATCATTACATTGAGGTCGTCATTCACCTTCTTCTGGATCATCTCACGAGCGGACGCCCGCACAGGCTTACCGACGTCGGTAGCCCCTTCGGCAGTCGCCGCGGAGGAGGCTTCTCCAACCGCTCCTTCGCCCTCTTCAGGAACGTCAATCAGGAAGGCCTGCCCCAGTTCAAGAGCCCCCATAATCACAAAGGTGGCTGCCTCCCCGACAAACCCAAGCTGCATGAACAGCTCCCAGTTGGGGTACTTTAGGATTTTGAAGAAGACCCCCAGGATTGCAAGGGCACCGAAGATGCCGATAAAGAACCCCAGCACCTTCTTGATTCTCTCTAGCACAGCTTTCTGCTTCGGTGTGGCCATAGCGTCTTAGAGTAGACTATACGAATTCAATATTGAGCGTGCGGAAGAGCCGAAGTGGGCGCCGAACTGAGGTCTAAAGCCCCCCTCCACTGTTTCCTCCCTGATTTCCGTTTCCTCCCTGCCCGCCGGTCTGAGGTGTGTCTGGGGCCCCCTGCTGCCCGCCACCGCCCTGAGTCGGCGTAGGCGTCTGAGGAGGTCCCCCCTGGCCTTGTTGTCCAGGCTGCTGGGCATTTCCACCATTCTGGTTTGCTCCCGGCTGGGGCTGATTCTGTGGAGGCGGCGTAGGCTGAGGCCCTAGGCTCTCTTGCTGTCCCTCAATGGAGCTAATATCCGCAGCACAGCGGAACCCAATTCGTGAGGAGGCTTCATCCTTCTGCTGAAAATTTCGCACGCCAACCCCAATTTGGAAGGCATTCGACGCCCAGGATCCCCCACGCACCACACGCCGGTCCTCCTCCGGATCCGTATACACCGGATCGAGGCCCGAGAGGGCGGAGTAACTGGGCGTGTATGCATCTTCAACCCATTCTGCTACGTTTCCTGCCACGTCGTGGAGCCCCCACTTATTGGGCGGATACGTACCCACAGGAGCAGTGAATGCGTACCCGTCGGCTGCCTGCCCCTGCCGACCAGGATTAAAGTTCGCGAGGTACCGTCCTTGAGGATCACGTGGAGAGAATCCTGCCCATGGGTATACTCCGCCAACTCGTCCGGCTCGTGCCGCATACTCCCATTCTGCCTCCGTCGGAAGGCGCTTCCCTTCCCACTTACAGTACTCTTTTGCATCCTTCCACGTCACAGCAACAACGGGATAGTCACTACGCTCGGATCCGTAGAAGTAGGTCTTCCAGTTGGCTCGGCTCACTGACTCGTCCCAGGCGGTGGAGTCGGGCAATCGCTGCTCCCGCTCCTCCCCAGAGAGATCGCTCACAAAATCCCGGTACTCTTTGTTCGTAACCTCAAACCGGTCGATGTAGAACGAACTGACGGTAACCTTCTTCCGTCCGGCGTTTTGGATATCGAGCGGGTCTTCATCTGTCAGCCCCATAATGAAGGATCCGTCCGGCAGGCGCACCATCGTTCCATCGTTCGAAAGCGTTGGGGATCCTGTAATCGGGGTCTGTCCGGGATCATCGAACGGGGCAGGTTGACCGCGCTGCACGATCAAGGGATCAGCCCTCTTCAGCGAGTCAAGAGTATAAGGAATGTCAAACTTCTGAATGGCCATCTGAGACCCGGACACCGGGTCCTCAAAGGGACTGTCGATCTCATTCTCGGCCGAACGGCCACCGAACTGGCCTTCATTTCCAGCAATCTCTCCAGCCTCTCCCTCTACAGGAGTGGGGGCGGGCCGCCGGTCGATCTTCTCCGGCTTGTATGTAATCCCGATACTTGGCAAGAAGGCAGACATCACGTTCAGATTGAGCCGCTGTCCATTCACGACCTCATTCACCCCAAATCGGCCGCTCATTTCGACATTGAGCGCAAGGTTTTTCGCAAACCCGTACTCAAGACCTAACCCCACAGGAATCACGCCACGTTCTCCTGAGCCGTTGACAAAATACCCGTACCCGGCGGTGAGGTAGGGATTTACTGGTTCACTGTCCCCCAAGTAATGGATCTGCATCGCCCCCTCTACGGAGTAAATGTTCTGGTACGTCCCCCCTAGTCGAAAGCGGAGATGCTCAGACGACTCAAACTGGATACCTCCCTGAATCGCCGGATTCGTTCCAGCAATCGAGCTCTGAATCGACTGGGAAGCAAGCTGTGCTCCACCACTCACATACAGGCGCTGCGCGAAGGCCTCTACTCCTCCCCAGCCTCCCCAGGCGATGAGAAAGAGAACCGCCAATGCTTTTGTCCACCTTCCAGCTTTCATCTTAAAAAGAGGAATATTTCTTGGTACGCGACGAACCCCTCACCCTTCAACTTTAGTCAATATCAAATCTATAACTAAAGTTAACAAAGGATACGAAGTCCGGTACTCCGTTTGGATCGAACCCCTTGTACCCATCAATCAGATCAGAAGACGCAATCCGAGTTCCTACCCGAAACTTATCCAGAATCGTAACCCCAACCTTGAGCGATGCCGAGACTCTCGTGCCGAGCGGGTTGTAATTATTGTCCTCCGTCTCTTCAGGGAAGTTCTGATAGGAAGGGGAAATGATGAAGTTTGGACCGCCCCCTACGAACACCCTAAACAGCCCGGGTGCGATGTAAGGCAATTCATAGTCCCCATAGAAGTCGAGCGCGAGGGAATTCGCCTTGAATCCTGATCCTCCCGTTGTCTCTCCCGAAAGCCGATTGTACACCAAATCAGCCCCGACTCCATACTGGTCAAATCGCCCCAGCCTGTGATCGACTCCCGCCCGAAGGGAAAGCGCCCCACTTCCTGCGAGATACTTAACGAGGTTATGGTTTGGGTTTCGGCTAAAATCCCCCTGATAAACCGCAAGCCCAACCCCTATCGACACTCCGTGAATGAACGGCTCACTCTGCTGAGCTTGGGGTTGAGACTGCTGCCCTCCAGAACCTCTTTCTCCTCTGTTTTGGGGGTAACGTCCCTGGGGGGCTTGAGCCAGAACTTGCTGTCCTGCGAAAAGAGAGAGCAAGATTCCTACCAGGACCAGCGACTTCCCTCGAGGCGGCAGAGTGATGAGCATAGGTCCCACCTGAAAGTAACAAAGATAGATGAGTACGCTGCAGAGAACCGGGTTGCGGGGACAACACTACGTAATGTTATTGAATGGATTGGTCAGTGGCAAATGCATCCACCTATGCCAAGGATGAGTCGCCACCTCTCCACTGTAAGTTCAACGCTACCTGCTCCTGCACTTCTCCTTGATGTAAGGACAAATACCCAACAGGTTTCAGCCTGGTTTCCGGAGCCTCCCCCGAATGGGGTGATGCTACCCATTCCACCAACTGCGGTCGAGAGAGCGGTACTGAATGGCCTCCGATACATGATCGGGTTGAATTTGCGATGCCTGTTCCAAATCTGCAACCGTTCGTGCCACCTTTAATATGCGCGTGTATCCCCGTGCACTCAGCCCGAGCCGATCGGTCGCTGTACGGAGCAAATTCGTCCCAGCCTCGTCGAGTTCGCAATGGGATTGTACTGCCTGTGCCCCCATCTGGGCATTACAATGAACATTTCCATCGCAAAACCGCTCTTCTTGTTGCGAACGGGCCTCCACCACCCGTTTTCGAATCGATTCCGATGATGCCCCGGACCGATCAGCACTCATATCGTCGAAATCAACGGGCGTCACTTCAACATGAAGATCAATCCGGTCCATCAGAGGACCGCTGATTTTCCCCAAATATCGCTGAACTTGAGAGGGCGTACACACGCATTCTCGGTTCGGGTCGTTTAGGTGCCCGCAGGGGCACGGGTTCATGGAGGCTATCAGCATAAACTGTGCCGGATAGGTCACTGTCGACTGTGCTCGGCTAATCGTAATGTTTCCTTCTTCCATCGGCTGCCGGAGCACCTCCAAAACCCGTCGCTGAAACTCCGGCAACTCGTCCAAAAAGAGCACTCCGTTGTGTGCAAGGGATATTTCCCCCGGAGAGGGATGTGCCCCTCCGCCACACAACCCGGCATCGGAAATCGTGTGGTGGGGAGCCCGAAATGGACGAGTAGCCAAGAGCCCATGCTCGCTCTGAAGCTCTCCACTCACCGAGTGAATCTTCGTCGTCTCCAGGGCCTCATCCGACGAGAGGGGAGGCAGAATCGTTGGGACTCGTCGGGCAAGCATTGTTTTTCCCGACCCCGGGGGCCCTACCATCAGTGCATTGTGTCCACCGGCGGCTGCCACCTCCAGGGCTCGTTTCACATTTTCCTGTCCCCGAACATCCCTCATGTCTCGTGTGTACTGGCGTGCTCGTTCGTACAGAGCGGCCATGTCGTTGGTGTACGGCTCTGGCCCTGCCTCTCCCCTCGACTCCAGCACCTCAAACGCTTCGGGGACGCTTGCAATCGGGAATACGGTCAGCCCCTCCACAACTGCCGCCTCTGCTGCATTTTCCGCCGGAACCAATACGCCCTCGCATCCCTCCTCTCGTGCCTTCATTGCCATTGGCAGCACGCCGTTCACCGGACGCACAGTGCCGTCGAGTGCCAACTCACCGGTCAGCCAATACCGGTCCAGCATGGCCTCGTCCACGAGATCGGTGCTAGCTGCTACCCACCCCACGGCCATTGGAAGATCAAAAGCCGCACTTTCTTTCGGGACATCGGCCGGCGCGAGATTAATGGTGATCCGTCCCCACTCTACCGGAATGCCGTTATTTTCGAGAGCGGCCCGTACGCGATCGAAGCTCTCCCGAACAGCCGCCCTCGGCAGCCCAACGACCGACAAGCCCCGCATTCCAGATGCGACGTTGGTTTCAATTTCGACGGGAAGTGCCTCGACGCCGTGTGTGGCACTGCTCCAAACTTGACTGAGCATGAAGGGTGAGTTGACTTCAGGAACACCAATGACCAATCCGCCCCGACCCGGTAGACACACGGTCCTCCGGAATCATAACGTATTGGACTGGCCCGACTGCCCCTGCCCCGGCTCGTCAACGGCGAACGTCTATTTCTCCAAGGCGTACGGAAGGCTTGGATCCACAACCTTTCAGCCTTATGCAGCGACTTCTCTTCCTCTTTCTCGACGGCGTTGGTCTGGCCCCTCCCAGCACAGACAACCCGTTTTCCGATTCCGGACACAAAACACTTCACCACCTTGCCCACAACCAAGACTGGTGTCGGCCCTTTGTCCCTCACTCTTCCGCACTACACCTCGTTCGTTCCCTAGATGCCACCCTCGGGGTGGAGGGCCTCCCACAGAGCGGTACGGGTCAGGCAAGTCTCTTCACAGGAGTAAATTGTGCCGAACAAGTCGGTCGTCACTTCGGCCCCTTCCCCCACTCCGACACCCACTCTGCCCTCGACACCCGGAACGTATTTCGGCAGATTCAAGACCTCCAGTCGTCTTCCCCCCTTCCTGCAGCCTTTGCCAACGCGTTTCCTCCGCAGTACTTCGACGCTTCCCGGCGGCGCTCCACCGTTACGACGTACTGCTGCTCGGCTGCCTCCGTCCCCCTTCGCGACATTTCCGACCTCCGAGAGGGACGGGCCCTGCCCGCCGACCTAACCGGGACGATCTGGCGCGAGCACCTGAACCTTGATATCTCCGAGCAGTCTTTAGAAACTGCTGCTCACACCCTTGGATCGATCGGGCAAAAACACGTCTGTACGCTGTTTGAGTACTTCCTGACCGACAAGGTCGGCCACCGCCGGATCGACACTCCTCCTGCCAACCTCCTCACCGTTTTGGATACGTTTCTGTCTGCCCTGCTCGACGTGCTGACGCCCGCCCACGACACCCTCCTCATCACCAGCGATCACGGCAATCTCGAGGACACGTCGCACACGCAACATACCCGAAATCCGGTGCCGCTGATCGTGTACGGTTGGGCTGCCCCCTTCTTTGCCGATGCCACCGACCTCACCGACGTCACCCCTAGCATTGTTCGGGCGCTGCGGTCCGTCCTTTAGAACAGGGCCTATCCGCGCATCTGTCCCTCCGCCCCGTTGCCGTCACTCCGGCCTCGCCACCCCAGCGGACGCGTCCGCTTCGCTTGTCGTCGTAATCTCGTCCACGAGGCGCGTGGCCCCATACAGGTTGCGCAGGGCCTCCACAATTCCACGCACGTCGACCGAGATGGCTCGTGCCGACTGCGTCCGATACAGGTACTCGTTCGGCAGGGCCTCCATGTTGCTGTCAAAAATGACACCGACGACTTCAAGGTCAGCGTTTAGGAGGGGCGATCCCGAGTTTCCTCCCGAGATGTCATTGGTGGAAACCATGTTGAGTGGCGTTCCGAGATCGAATGAATCTGGAGGACTCACCCACCGCTCTGGCAGTTGCCAGTCCTCCTGAGCGTGGGAATAGTAGCGATCATACATCCCATAGAAATTGGTGAACGGCGGGGCCGTGGACCCATTGTATCGATATCCTTTTACGCGCCCATCCGAAATGCGGAGTGTGAAGGAAGCATCCGGAGGGACCGTGTCTCCATAGATGGCTCGACGAGCTTTGGACAGCCGTCCGTTCATGTTCTCTTCGGTACTACGAATATCCTCCATCTGCCGGTTCGTATTCAGAAAAAGAGGCGCGATTGCCTCAATAATGGACACCGACGGATCCTTACTCTTCAAGTAGCCCTCGTCGAGAAGCTTAACGAACGACGTGGAATCCATCAGGGCACTGTTCTCCACGAGCCGGGCGGCAAGGGAGTCCGGCGTGCCGTCTCGGAGGAGACGCTGAAGGGTCGGGTGATCCGGCCCGAACGCGGTCCGAAGCTCCTTGAGTTGGGCGGTGAGGATGGATTGCTCGAGCTCGGAAGGCCAGTTTTCAATCCGCAGCGCCTCGTTGCGAATGTCCTCCACGCGGTCCGGACGGGCCCCTCGGGTGCGCAAAAAATCGTAGTAGTACCCATGTACGGCACGCGTCAGAATTCGAGAGCCGAGCTGAATATTTGCAAACGTGAGGAAGGCCTTCTGCTTGTCGGCAAGGATCCGCTTCGACTGCTGGAGACGCTTCACTTCTCCCACTACCCGGCTGTACTGCTGGAGCGAATCAACCGTGGCCATCGAGTCGAGTAGGGCCTGAACGGCGGTCCCTCGCCGCGCCAGCAGGTAGGGATCCTGCAATCCGCGGAGCTGGCCTTCAATGCTCTTGATGGTATTGCCGACCGAGAAGAATGTATTTTGCAGTCCGTACTCGGCAGCTGTTTCCGGGTTGTTCGCGATGTAGGACTGAAGCAAATCCCGTCGCTTCTGGAAAACATCGAGACGGTTGGGCAGGCTATAGTCCCGTTCGTACTCCAGTTGCGATACCATCTTGAGGCGACTGGTAGAGCCCGGATTCCCCACGGCAAAGACCGTCTCCCCGGCCTCCGCCCCGCCAAGGTCCCACGAAAAGTGGTGCGGAGACTGAAGCGGGGTGCCATCGTCCGCGTAGGCCCGGAGAAAGGCAACGTCGAAGGAATGGCGGGGATACGTAAAGTTGTCGGCCTCGCCCCCAAAATACCCGGCCCGCAGTTCGGGCGCCATCACGAGCCGAATGTCGTTGTACCGTCGGTACGTGTACGCTGAATACTGCGCCCCATTGTACAGGGGCACCACCTCCACCCGAAGATGCTCATTTCTTTTCTGCACCTCCTCCGTCATGATATCCTCGAGAACCCCAATGCGCTGCTGTTCTGTGCTCCCGCGCGTATCGCCCCCCGCCATCGTTCCCTGCTTAATCCGAGCCGTCACATCTTGAATTTCCACCAACTGATCCACGTGCAAGTCCGGCACTCGTCGCTCCCCCGCAAGGGAATCCGCCAGGAAGCCTTTTTCCAACAGGCGCTCGTTCCTGCGGCTTACCTTTTCAATCGCGTCGCGCGCGCAATGGTGGTTCGTCATGATGAGTCCCTGCCCCGACACGAACGACGCCGAGCAGCCGTTGCCAAACCGGAGGGCCGCCTGCCGTGCCGTCGACAACCACTGCGAGTCCGGCCGCACCCCATAGGCCGATGCGAAATAGTCGACCGGCACCTGATCGAAGGTCCATAGCTTCCCCCGGTCGAACCGCCCCACCTGTACCGTATCATACCCCGAAGGAATGGAAACGACATTGGACGTCCGATCAACAGCAACCGAAACCGTATCGTTGGAGGCAGGCGGCCGCTCCGCAACCGTCACGGTTTGCCTCGGCGTGCCGCACCCAGCCACCAAAAGTAGCCCGGCCAGAACGACCCCGGACACCCAAACGAAAAATGATCGCATAGCAATGGGAAGCACAAATTCAAAAGGGTCGTGGTCGCGCAGGCGCTACCGCCGCGAGACGGAGTCCGTCGTCATCTCCTGCACCAGCGCCTCCGCCTCGTACACGTCGGAGAGCCCCTCCAGTACGCCTCGTATGTCGATGGACACGGATCGCATTCGGCGCGGCAAAAATAGGAACGTCCCGGCCGCACTCTGCACGTTTCCGTCCACAACAATTCCCACGAGTTGAAGAGAGGAGTTGAGGAGTGGCCCTCCGTACTCACCGGCCCCAAGATCGGTACTCGCCACGGTGGTGAGCGGCGTCGATCGATCAAAGGCGTTTGCTGGAGCCTGCCAGCGCTCTGGAAGTGCCTGCGCCTCTCCCGGAGTGGAATGATGCCCGTAGAGCCCGTAGAAGGTGGTAAAGGGCGGGGCAAGAGTTCCATTGTACGAATATCCTTGGATCCGGCCGTCCGCAAGGCGGAGTGCGCGCGACCGCGGAAGACGGACGGGACGCCGCAGGCTCCGGTGACGAATCGCCGAGAGACGGTCGGTCAGCCGCTGCTCTCGTGATTGCAACTCGGTCCAGTCGTCCCGAAATGCCGCATATTCCTCGTGGACGGCCGTCATCAGTGCAATCGCTGGATCGTCCCTGGGTATCTCTCGGTTTCGAAGCGCCGTTTGCGCTGCCTCCGGTTCGGACAAGACGGAGTTCTCTACAATCTCGCCAGCATTGAATTGCGCCAGCCGTTGCGCGAGCACACTGTCGACCGCAAGGTGTGTTTGCAGGCGGTGCAGATGATCCGCCAGCAGCGCCTTATCGAGCGCTGGGGGCTGAGCAGACACGGCCTGAAGAGGAGATCCCGACGCCTCTGAACGAGACCGTGCGTCGTTCATCGCCTGGTAGGCGTGCAATGCTCGCTGGAGGGTTGCGGAGCTGTACTCGGGATGGAGCAAGAATGAGAAGGCCTGGTACCGATCTACGTACTCCCGTTTCTCCGCCTGAAGGGTTTCCAGTTCTTCCATCACCTGTGACGCGCGTGCCCCCTCCTCCCGTCGCAACGCCTCGTCTCGACGCTGCAGCCGAGTCATCACGTATCGGTTTTGGAGACTTTCGAGCTGGGCTCTCGTGCGCTTGAGTTCCCCCTGTCCCTCCCGGAAACGCTGCCTCCACAACGACCGGGTCGCCGTAGTGTCCATCACGTGCTGGACATGCGTCGTCCAGTTGTCCAGCCGCGCCACGTGGTCTGGATGCGTCACGTCGCGCCGGAACGCAAGCTGTTGGTACGTTTCTGCACGATAGGTGTCTCCCGGAAAGCCAACAGCAAAGACAGCATCTCCCGGACGTGCGCCTTGGGGCCGGAGCTCAAAATGAGTGTCGGAGGAAAGAGGGGTGCCATCCTCATAGATGCGAAGTATGGCCACCCCCCAGGTGTGCTGAGGATAAGTGAGCATCTCCTGCACTCCGGCCTGCACCTGTGGTTCGGGCCGAAAAACAAGCCGGACATCATCGTATCGCCGGTAATAGTAGGCCACGTATCGCTCCCCTCCGGCTTCGGGTACCACGTCCACCGACTGCTGATCCGGGACCTCTGCCTGCAACCGACGTTGCAACTGGACAGCCGCCGACCCGACAGACGTATCTTGTTCTGCAGATCCCTCCTCTGCGACCAGAGAATCCACTTGTCCCGTGACGTCCCGAACCTCCACCACACGCTCCGCAAAGAGTGTTTCCAGGGGCTGTTCATCCTGCTGGTCCTCGGCGTAGAAGGCCGCCCCCTGCTGCTGCTCGTCTCGCCCGGCCCCTGCCGGCACACATCGAGCCGCCGTAAGAACCAGTCCTTGTGGCGACACGAGCGCCCCTGAGCAGTCCGGCAGTCGCACCGTCCCGAGACGAGCATGCTGGATCCCTCGCGCCCCCCCCGACACGCGGTACTGCTTCTCGACATAATCTACGGGAGGGTGTGCAAACGACCAGAGACGCCCGAAGTCAAACGGTCCGGTCTGAACCGTATCCGGCGACACAAGCGGCCCGAAGCGGGGCACACTCCGATCCTGTGCCTGCGCCGACAGGACGAGCGGGGGACCTGCAAGCAAAAGCAGGAGCAGAACCCAAAAGACGTGAGCAGATCGATTCATGCGAACATCCCGCTCTCTCCGGGCACGCAGACCGTGGTCCACGCAAGCAGAAACGACCGTCACAGACATGCCTGCAGATCGATCGGGAGGAGAAAATAGCATCTGTACGAGCGGTGGCACCGGATCGAAGAGACGGAAAGAAGACTCAAAGGTTGCTGTACTGTCGGCGCGGGATCGGGATCCCTTCTCCGCCTGCGCTCTCCTTGCGTTTTAATTCCGTGCAGGCCCTTTTGTAGAAAAGACCGTAAACCCTTTCTAGAGAAGACGAACGTTGCTTCTTTTGAGTTGAGTCCCTGCGCATTACGTTCATCCTTCTGGGGACCGGTCCGAAAGCGCCCGCTCTTTCCCCACCTCTTACGGGGCTGGTACCGGTTCTTCCTTCAAAACCGCCCGACACCACCCCCGAACGGCGTTGCAACAATACAGAGCATCAGCCCCCTTCACTTCGTCAAGCGTCAGCACCCGTTCCTTGGCCTGTTCTTCTGTCTGCAACACATACTCCCGGTATACCCCGGCCAGAAGACCGCACTCCACGGGGGGCGTCCAAAGGGTATCTCCCTTCCGAACAAACAGATTGCTGTGTGTCCCCTCCGTGACCTGCCCCTCTTCGTTAAGGAGCAGCGCCTCGTCGCAGTTCTGCTCCTGGGCCGCCTGGAGCACATGGTCGTACACCCGGCGATGGGTAGTCTTGTGGTAGAAGAGAGGATCCGAACGGTCGACCCGCTCCTCTGCAATCGTCAACGTCCAAGGCTCGTCGCGTCCCGCTCCAATCGGACTGGCCTCCACCGCTATCCGCCCCCATCGGTCGAGCGTCGCCCGAACCTTGAGCACCGCCTCCCCAACCCTGTCCGAGACGGCCCGGTCAACCCGCCGCCGAAAGCGCGCCTCGTCGAACGGATAGCCGAAGTACTGCGCCGATCGTGACAGACGATCCACGTGACGGTCAAGCATTGGCACCTGCAACTCGTCGAACCGCATCGTTTCGATCAGCCGCAGGTCGTCGTCTTCTGTGTTCATCTGCGTGCTTTGCTTGGACGGCGTCAAGAATCGAGTTTTCAGCGCACATTCCTGATACTCCGAAGCAGGGTCCGAGTCCCACACAATCCCACTTCCAACCCCCATCGTTCCCTGGTCCTCCTCTAGCACGACGGTCCGAATGGCAACATTGAAGACAGCGGTGTCGTCCGGCCCAACCATTCCAATGGCCCCACAGTACACTCCGCGCGGCTCCGTCTCCAGATTTCGGATGAGCTGCATCGCCCGTCGCTTTGGGGCTCCCGTGACCGACCCGCACGGAAAGAGGGCCCGCAGTATGTCGGCCGTGCCCTCCCCCGTACGAAGGCGTCCCTGCACCGTAGAGGTCATCTGGGTCACTGAGTCGTAGGGCTCGGTGGTGTAGAGGTCGGGCACCTCCACCGATCCGAGCTCGCAGCACACCGAGAGATCGTTGCGCAGGAGATCAACGATCATCAAGTTCTCCGCCCGGTTCTTCGGATCGGTCGCAAGTTCCTCCCGAAGGGACCGATCCTCCTCCAGTGTGCGCCCTCGTCGGATGGTCCCCTTCATTGGGCGCGTGCAAATTCGATCGCCGACCCGACGAAAGAACAGCTCCGGAGAACACGATAGAATCTGACGGCGTCCGAGGTTCAGATAGGCACCGTACGGAACGTGTTGCTGCCGCCGGAGCCGCCGATACAACATTCGCGGATCGCCTTTTATCCGAAAATGCACCGGTGCCGTGTAATTGACCTGGTACACGTCGCCCTGCCGGATGTGGTGGCGCACCCGATCAACGGCGTTGACATAGGCCGTACGGGAAATGGAAAGCTCCGGATCGCTAATGCTCACGTCGGCCTCCATGTTCGCAAGGCCGAGCGTCACCTCGGGGGGAGCAACGGGATGCGGGCGATCATAGACCCCAAACCATCCGACGGGGGCCGCATGGGTCTCGCCCCCCTCAAGATCGACAAACGAAGATCCGGCTTCGTACGAGAGATACCCCGCTACGTACTGTCCACGACTCGTGGCAGCCTCGATGTCAGCAAGCAAAGACGGAACGTCCTCGGGCTCAGAGGCCGTGAGGATGCGGGACGGATGTGCAAAGCACCAGCTCCACCGGTTTGACGAAGACGGTCGTGCCGTATCAAGGAGAATGGTCCCCGGCTGGGCCAGGACGGTAGGATCAAACACAGGGCAGGTGCGCAGAACAACAGAGCTGATTGACAACTCCCAACAATTCCTTTACGCGCACACAGGAAAAGAGTTGACAGAAGGATCGGATGCGCTCCTACCTGCGACACCCGGTCCAATGGGACACAACTAACACGCCCGACTGCTTCCTCAGTTCAGGCAGAGAGAGCACCGTCGCTGCTTCGGTTCTGATGCCTCGGCAGAGACGGACACAGAGGCCTCTGCGTACGGGGCGAGGAGCATGACCTCATGGGACGACTCCCGAACCTGCGCCTGAACGTATTCTTCGGGTCCTCCCCACCCTTCGTGCCGCCATCCCTGCGTTCGGGCGTCGTAGTCGAGCTGGGCAATATCAACCCGGAGTCCCTTCATCGAAGTGCTCATCGATGACGTGTCCCCGGCAGAACTCGAATCAGAACGAATGCCGTACACGACAGCGATGATGGAAGCCGGAACGACCCAACAGGCGGCTAGGAGCAGAGGAACGATCGGGGAAATGGACATGGGCATACAAAAGTAGTCGGGAGTCGCGTCAACTCGTTCCTATATAGCAACAAACCGCGTGCCTGTGTTGAACGGGGTCGTATTCTTCCCCAAAAGAAAGGAATTGTCGACCGACTCGTAAAGGACTGTTCCATTTCTACCCATTCCCTTGAAGCTGCAGGGATATTTTCATTCGCATCTCCAGGCACGGCTGAAATCTTCTCACGGTGCCCTCCGGAACGGAGACAAAAGAAAAGAGAACTGCCCATTCCTCTCCTCCATTCCCCCGAACGCGTCTCGTGAATCGGGGCGTCCCCCTTTAACTCGGGTCGTTCGTAACCGAGAAACTCGTCACAACGACTCCACGTCCTTCTGTCTGTTCTCCCGGTCCCACACGGTACCGCTCTGGATACGAGAATTCTTTATCGAACTCAACCTGGAATTTTCCCCGATCAGATCGCTCGAAGCTACTGACGATCTCGTCGTACAGACGATCAATCGTCAAAAACGAACCCGACTCTGCAGCACTTCCTCCCTCCCCGTCAACCGATACACTATCAATTTGACCTTCCCGAACAACCACAAACACGTTGTTTTTTTCGACCCCTCCTACAGATTTGTTGTACGTAAACCGATACGACTCAATTCCGGACTGCTCCCACTCCTCCATATTTTTTTCGATAAGGTCGCCCACCTGTTCAGAGTTCTCATCCAACGAAAGCAGACCACACCGGCCGAACAAAAGAATTACCCCAAAAGCAAGTACAGCACGCGCCACTAGCCTGTAACCCATATCTACCTCTACCTTAGTCCTTAGAAGAGAGCTCAAACTCCACCGTTCGCGACACCCGGTTCCCCGTTCGGTCATCCGTGACTTCTACAGCGATGCGCACCTCTTGAGTCTCGTCCGTCATCCAGTCGCTCGGACTCAAAACAACATACTCTTCGGTACGCTCATTCCGGCCCTGAAACTCGCTCTCCACAGCCGTCTGTTCCTGATCGTCTCCACGAAAGAGTTGCGCAAACCCCTTTCGATCCGTCGTTCGACGCACCTCGTACGTAACAGTGTAGCGCGTCCGACCGTCGGGGCCAGTCGCCAGGTGATACAATTCAAAACGGAGCGCAAGAGGCGACTGCCCAGACAACTCCCGAAACGGATATACGGGCGCTTCTTCAATGGAGGTTGTGTCCGTCTTCAAAAGAACCGGCTCCAGATCACTCATCTCTAGATCAGAGGGATCGTTGCGAAGCGCCGTAAGGGAGTCGGCCCGGCTGGTTCCGACTTTCAGCCTTGCCTGCGGTCGAAGTGATTTCGGCTCTCCGCGAATCGACGCCCAGGAGACATCGACTTGTAGGGCCGCATGCGACGTGTCCTCGATGAAAAACGTCTCCCGCCGCGGCTTGGGTACCCCCTGTGCCTCCTCGGCGTGAGACACGAAGAAATGCCGGCGCTCCATCTCCTCTCGTTCATAGGATTCCGCAAAGCGTATGAGCGACGAGGTCAAAAGATAGCCCCCCTCCGCGTCGATGCTCTCCTTCACTGCTTCCAGCTGTTCTTGAGACGGCCGGAGGGACGATCGCAAAACGCTCCAGTAGAGCGCCACTTCGGTCGTACCATCCGTGCCGAGCGACCGTACCCAACGAGCCGCGACGGGGACATTGCCAAACTCCCGTCCAACATTCGAACGCGTTTGAGGAACCACTGTCTCCCGTCGTCGCCGAGCCGCTACCTCCTCTTGCTTGATCTCCCCGATCTTTTGATGCAAAAACGAATGCGGACGAACGCTCATCGGCGCATTCATTCCGCTCAGGCGCTGGCGAACCAACTCGTTGTACATCGACAGGTCCGTGAACGTAATCCCATATCGGGCTCGCTGATACGAAAGCTGCTTGTAAATGGACTCAAGTGCCGACAAGCTTTTCAGGGCCTTCCGCATTCCACGCTCAGTGGGACCTCCCCCGTAGCGAAGTCGCGGGGGAATGAGCTCAATCGGCTGCCCGAGTTCACACCCATCCCCCCGCTCACACACAAAGAGGAACTCTGCTTCGGTCTGAAAGCCATAGGTCCAAAATTCTCCGCCCCCGACCTCGCGCGACCGATTGGGCGGCCCGTAGCGCACGTATACCCGTCCTCGACCATCCAGGCGATCGTCATCGTCCTTCCGATGATAGTACCGAAATGCATGAGCCACGCGCTTCAGATGCTCCTGAAGCCGCTCATTTGCCTCCGTAGCGGGATACGGATCCCGTCGCCCCCACCATCTTTTGAGCGTGCGTCCCGTTCCGGGCACAAGGGCCTCCGGTTGCCCCGTCTCTGCTGCCGTCTGAATCTTCAACTGCTTAACGGTCGCTTCCGACAAAACGGCCTGAAGGGCATCCAATTGACGCCGGACCACCGATTTCGAAAAGGTGCGATCGACCGATGTCGAATCATCTAGAAATCGCAGAAAGGCATAGTACGTGCCCGGAGTTCGAATTTTCTCTTTTGGATCGATCTCTGGCCCTCCAGTCCAAACCTCTCCTACCGGTCGCTCCTCTCCTCCCGTGGTTTCCACAAGAAGCGCTACTGTCCCTGATCGAACCGACGTCTCGTGAATCGCGGACTGTCCGTACCGGCCGCTCATCAGGAGGACGAGAACAACGGCGTACACAACTCTCATCATGGTCAGAGACTCGCTTGCGAGGAGTTCGCAGGGAGTATTCTAACGCGTGTCCCGGGCGGAATATCCAATATTCATAATAAAAACTAGGCTTAAACAAAAAAGGGAGCCCAGGCGACGCCCGGGCTCCCTTTCGACGATGTCTATTTTCGGAACGCTCTTCGCGAAGACAAGAGCCGTCTTACTGAAGGAACGGAGAAACCTGAGCCCGGTTGTTCGCCAGCACGCGGTTCATGTTCACGTCGATGGTCGCCTGATTCGCCGCCTCGTCGTACGTGAACGAGTCGAGGGTTTCGCCCGACCCGAGCGCGTTGGTGATGTACTCCGGAACGATGCCTTCCGTGGCAGGACTTCCCGGGGCAATATTCTCGTTAATCTGTGCCTCATTGAACGGCACCGGCGCCTTAAAGCCCATCGTCGCGAACCGACGACCTTCGGCTATGAAGATCTCTTGTCGGAGCAAATAATACAGTTCCCAGGCCTCCTGCGCGTTCGACACGTCGTCGACCATCGCATCAGTAACCGACGTGTTGGAGATCGCAGCAACTTCTGTGTTCGCCGTCCGGTCCAACACGAGTCCACTTCGATAGGGATCGTCGGCACTGGCCCGGACCTCAACATCCGACGAGTTGGGACGAGACCCCGGGTCGGACTGCGTCCGGTCCTCCGTCGTTTCATCAACGGTCCGCTCGGTACGCGTATCCTGCACGAGCGTGATCAACTCCTTCATCTCCGCCTGCGCTCCCGAGAGATCGTTCTCAGCAAGATCGGCCTCGATCAAAATGAGGTGGGCCTCTTCCGCCTTCAAGAACGGAAAGGGAGTTTCGCTAGATCCAGCAATTCCAAACTTCGGATCCAGGAAGTCGAGACGTGGCAGAGGTTGAAAGTCGTCAAAGCTCTGCCGGTCATAGAGCGCATCCTGCATGGTGTTCGTCGGGCCGTTCTGGTTATCAAACTCCCGGAGACGAACGTAGTCGGCGTCCTGATTGAGAACCTCCTGGGCCCGACTCCGAGCGTCACTGAGGTTCCCATTGTTGTAGTATGCTCGCGCCTGGGCAAGCTTGTATCCCACCTGATCTCCGTTCCCACTATCGATGGCATTCTGGAGGGTATCAATTGCCGCCTGAAAGTGCGCAGATGGGTCCGCAGGCGGCCCGCCCCCGGTCAGTGGCGCCGAGTGGAAGGTTTCCCCCAGCAGGATGTGACTCATGCCCTCGTAGAAATCAAGCTCCGCAATATTATCGGGACTGGGATTGTCGTCTCGCGGTACGACCGTATTTCGGCCGAAAATGGCTGATTCCCGAAGGTCGTTGATTGTAAAAAACGAGTCGTCGATGTCCTGCTGCTGATTATTCAAATCGAGACCATCGACCGACTGGTTAAAGAAGGTTTCCGTATTTACGTAATTGTCGGTCGTAATTGAGGTCCAAATCACCGTGTTGTTGAGTGCAATGGCCATCTGCCGGTCCAGCCCGGCCATCCATCGCTGCAACGGATTCGGATTGCTCAGACCCTGGTCTTCCGTAAGCTGCGGGTTCCTCACGTTTTGGGAGTTCAGCAGATCACACCCCGATAGCCCAACGGCCCCGAGAAGAAGAAAAGTAAAGACTGTGACAACCTTTCGCATAGGTCAAAAATGTGGGTTGCAAAATAGAACAGAGGGGGCTCAGAAATGACGAGAACGACTGAGGCCTGGCCGGCACGACACAGGCCCCAGTGTTCTCCTCATTCGTCGTTAGAACCCAACATTGAGAGTGAAGGTGTACTGCCGGGGCGGAGAGATCGTCCCAAAGCCAAAGGCCCCAGCTACCGTCCCCTGCGCGTTCTCCGATCCATTTACTTCTGGGTCAAAGTTCGACGTCGTGAAGTTGAACGGATTTCGTACGCTGGCTCCCAGTCGAACAGACCGGACCGTGGACGGAAGAATGCCGTCCGGAATCTGATAGTCGAGGGCAATATTCCGCACCTTCAGATAGTCAGTATCCTCCACAAATACCCCCGCAAGCGTGGTGAAGCTGATGCTTGGGTCACTCACAGCCTGCACGACAGCCGGCGGGAACTGCTCGTTATTCGGGTTCGGGAAGCGTCCTTCATCCAATGCATTGATTCCCTGGAAGGCCTTGAAGAAGCGAAGCACTTCATTGGTATTCACGCCCTGAGCACCCGTTTGGTAGTCGGCCGTCGCTCGAAGGGTCAGCCCTTGATATCGGGCCGTAAGCCCCAGACTTCCAAACTTATCAGGGTTCGGGTTCCCAAGCACTGCATCGGTCTGTACACTATCGAGCCGTCCGGTCTCCGGGTTAAAGAAGGGCTTGTCTCCTTCCAGGTATCCAATCGGCTGTCCCTCGTCGACGAAGGTGCCGAGAAAGAGAAACCCCCCGTTGTTAAACTTCGAGGCCTGTCCGTTGTCGACGACCTCGTTCGTGTTGGTATTCAGGGACGCATTCACCGAAAGACTGTAGTCCGGCGTCTGCAGGAGCGAGAACTGTCCCGCAAACTCCCAGCCCTTGTTTGACACCTCTCCGATGTTGCGAACCTGATCGGCCTGCGCGGTCGACGGAGCGAACGGCGCTTCAAACAGCGCATCTTCCGTGGTCTCGTCGTAGCGCGTGATCTGGAAGTTGGCCCGCCCATTGAACAGCGAGAGATCGGCCCCCGCTTCGTAGGTCTTCACCCGCTCCGGTCCCAACGTCGGCTCGCCGGGCGTGTCGAACGTGTAGCTCGTCTGACCGAGAAACGCATTCACGCTGAGCAGGCGGTCCCGGGAGAACGGTTCGGGAAAGTTTCCGGTCTCCCCGTAGCTTCCTCGCAGCTTCAGGCTGCTGATAATGTCGGACGGAAGCACGTCCTCAAGGAAGGGCTCGTCCGTGACTGTGTAGGCAAACCCGACCGCCGGATACCACTGGGGCTCGGTATCATCTCCAAATGCCGAGTTCTCGTCCACCCGAAGTCCGAGGTCAATGAAGAAGCGATCCCCGAAGCCGATGTTCTCCTTGAGGTATGCACCACGCTGAGCAACGGTCGACAAGTCATCCGACGCCGTCGACTGAGACCCGGACTCGACGGTCTGCGACCCGTCCGGCACGCCGTCAGCATCCAGACGTGCAATGCGGCTCTCATCCCGGAAGACATCGCCTCCGAGGTTCGACTGCAGACTCAGGAACCGCCACTCATACGTGTGACTAACGTTGGCGCTCAAAGTGAGGCCAAGGAATGTCCGGTTAAAGTCCGCAAGGGAACTCGAGCTGGAACCCGATCCGACAGACCGCAAGAATTGGTTGGTGACGATTTCCTTGTTCTGTGCCTGCCGGAAGTCGAGGCCAGCCGTAAATTTCATCGAGATCGACTCGATGGGATTGTACCGGAGCTGCGACGAGCCAACAAGACGATCAATGTTCGTTCTGTTGTTGTAAAGCCGCACCGAATTGCGAAGGGAGTCTTTTACTCCTGCGTACAGATCCCTTGACAGACTATCGATGACAACTGGATTTCCTTGCTCATTCTGAAAGAGTTGGGCTCCCTCCAGGTTGCCAAACTGGGAAAAGCTCGTGTTTGCATTGAGGGCTCGGCCGTAGTTGTTGTGCACATAGTTGGCCGACATGGTCACGTCAAGGTTTTGCAGCGGATTTGCCCCCAGCGTCGCATTGACGTCGTACCGAATGTTGTCGTCGGCCCCAAGTCGGGTGGTGTTATTCTCAAACATCTTGCCCGAGAAACTATAGTGGTACCCCCCCTCGGTGCTCCCATTTCCGGAGAGCTTATAACTGTGGACGAGAGCGGGATCCTGAAAGATGAGATCCCCCGTCCGATCATACTTCAGGAAGTCCTTCGTCCCGTATTCGGCCCCAATCCGAGTTTCGAAATTCAACTGGTCGGGCGTTCCTGCTCCGTCTTTGGTAAAGATCTGAAGCACGCCGTTCGCAGCGTCGGAACCATATATTGTGGTTGCAGCCCCTCCACTCAAAAACTCCACACGCTCGATATTTTCCAGGGGAATATCGGCGATCGAGCTGCTACGAGCTCCTCCTGTGCTGATAAACTCGTTGGAGCCCGTGCTCTGGTTGTCAACACGCACCCCGTCTACGTAGATAACGGGAGTCGTGACTCCCGTAGCAGACACTGGGCCCCGGTTTTTAATTAGAGAGGTCGTCCCCGGCTGTCCGGAGTTGAGACGAATCTGTGTGCTCTTGAGCTGGGACTGGAGGGCTTGGTCGATGCGACCGGTCGAAACTGACGCCACCTCTTCTGCAGAAACCGTCGTGGCCGAGGTTGGCAGACGCTTGGTTTGAATCGCTGATCCCTGCCCCGTAACGACAACCTCTCCAAGCTCCTGCGTTTGCGGTTGCAGTTGGAAGTTGACCGTAGCGGTCTCCCCTTCCGAAACTGTCACCGTTCGCTGCCGGGCATTGTACCCCACGAACGACGCCTCAACGGTGTACTCTCCCACCGGAACGCCGGTGATCCGAAAGGATCCCTCGGCGTTCGTAGCAGCCCCCATCCCTTCTTCTAGGATCTGAACGGTCGCTCCCGGAAGAGACGCTCCGGTTTCTTGGTCCGTGATGGTTCCCGTAATCGTACCTTGTTGTGCCCATGCAAGATTGGGCAATAAGAGGAGAGCCGACCCCGTTATAAGTGTGATTAGCAGTTTTCTCATGACGACAAGTCTACAGTGAATCTGGTAGCGACGAAAACAGAAAAGGGAGGGTGAATCCACTCGATCATCTCTCGAACCAGTTCGCCTACGGTCACCAATAGCTTTTCAGACAAAACCCGTCGACCCAGCAACGTCCGGCTCCACGATCAGCATGGGGGTGCTCAATCAAGACGATGCTCCCGAGTGATACACTCTCTCAATGACACCTCCCCTCTGATATCCGCTCTCACCTCTCGATAAATGACGTAAGTATCAGACGCCCGAAGCATACCCAACCATCGGGCTTGGACGAGGCTTTTTCCTTTTCCGCAGTTTTAAATATCCCGATAAATGAAGTGGAAGTCAAGACAACCACTATTGCTGAATCCCCCGCGATGGCCATCCTGCTATTTAGAAGGAGGGTCACGTGAAGATTTTCACGCCTCAGCCCCTCTCCCGGAAGCGGTTCCAAAAAAGTAACCGCTAACTTTACAGTATTTAAATTTTTTATTCACACTTGAAAGCGTGTACTTTTCGCTTTCGTTGCATTATTCAGCAGTCATCTCCTCTCTTTCTCCAGCCGCCCGCCGGTTCAATGATGCTGTGTGCCTGCAGAGTTTGCCATGTGCCTCTAATGCGTCTCGCCCCCTCCTCTCAGAGAATTACACATCATCGGTATTGCTCCCTCATGTGCCCTGTCCCCCAGACACTAAGGGCATTCCCAATCCCAGGACCGCGTACGGGATCACCTTCTGCCACAGAGGGAGGCTCCCCCTCTGTGGCCGGTGAGGGGAAATGATCTCGGCCATGCTGGCGTTTTCACGACTGTCCCTCCCCCGTGCACTTGTCTTTTGATTGCATGCAGTGATACGCCTTTCTGATCTCACCACAAGGCTACTCCCCCGCCTGGAAGCACGCAGACAAGAAAAGGGGAATGCTCCTTTTCACTGTTGGTTGTTTCCGTCCGACTCCAAAAGAGTAATGGTAATGATATCCTGGTCACGGCGCTCGTCCTCAAAGGTGGCGTCATAGCTTGTCGGAAAGCCTTGATCAGTGTCGAAGTTTGCTCCAAACTGGCTTTCCTCCTCTCCAATGCGAGACTCAATGAGGGCAAAGAACGACTCCACCGTGCCGACGAGAAGCTCGTCGTCCGGAATGTCGTCCGGCGAGGTCGAGATCGAATCCGCGGCTCCCGACCGCACAAAGACCCGAGCGGTGTCGACAATAGTCTCGCCCCGCTGCTGGGCGTACACGAGTTGATAGTCCTGGAGATTTTGCTCCTGCCACCGCTGCCGGGCATCTTCGAGCTGATCGCGGACCTGATCCTGAATACCTCCTCCAAAATCACATCCGCCGACGAGACCGACCGCAAGTATGAGGCTCAATAGGAAAAAACGCATAGAAAGTGACGGTTGCTTCAAAAGGGCGTTCTCAACGAGAGACGGGAATACAAAAAAGGGTTGCCCCCGATGAAAGGGGCAACCCTGAAGCCGAACTCGGCACGTACGTGCAGGAAACGGTAGTTAGAAGTTCGGGTTGGGCTCCGTCTCAGCACGCGTAAGCTGCAGCCACTGCGCCGTCGTCTGGCCGTTCACCTGATCCTTCAGGTGCCACTCGACCACATCCATGCGGCGCTGGTCCGGAAGGCGACTGCCCGTCGCGAACAGCGTTCGGTCGCGCTCGACGGCGAGACGGTCCAGGTCGATGCTGCTGAGGTCACTGAGACCGTAGCTCGAGCGAACGGTATTCACCAGTTCGAGAGCAGACTCGTTGCCGGCATCGTAGCCGCGCAGTTCAAGCTCCGCACGGATCAGGAAGAGCTCCTGCCAGCTGATGAAGGGCATGTTCGTGCGCTGCTCCCACTTGCCCTGGCCCCACTCAATGATCTCTCCGGCTCCTGCAGGGAGTTCATTTGCCTCTCCATCGGGCGACCAGGCGTTGTACGCGTCCGAGAAGGTGATGTCACTAAAGGCGATGCCCTGCAGGTTCGTCGGAAGGGCACCGAATCCGCCGACGGTCGACCCGCCGCCGTTAATAACGGTGAGCGGAATCCGGTTCAGCTCCTGCGGGTTGTTCGCCACCGTCTCGATGTGGCTACGCGCGACCAGCTCTCCGGTCTGCTCGTCCGCCACCTTGTAGCTCTGAGACGGATTGGGGGAGCGTGTGGCCAGCTGATTGGCATTTCCATCCTGAACGGCCAACTGCAGTCGCCCCACGCCTGCGCTGAAGTGATACCCGTTGGTGGTGTTCAGGTCGTACCGCACGTCCCAGGACTCGCCCTGCTGCAGTCCCTCCGATGCGTAGTCGGCGGCGGCCTGAAGGGCCTCCTGCCCCTGAAATCCTTCCGAGGTTTCGAAGTCATGTGTGCCGGCATAGAGAGCGGCACGAGCGCGCGCGGACTGGATTTGTCGCTGTCTCAGTCCATTTTCGAGCGCCTCGGCCTGCGCGAGCGCGGCGGCGTACTTGTCTTCCGCCTGCTGGTACAGGACGGGCGACGGGATGAACGCGGACGTGTCGATCGTCGCTCCCCCGCGACGCGGATCGTCCGGGTGCCCGAAGTACGTGGCGAGATAGTACCGGGCGTTCGCACCGTGGAGGTTGGCCGCAAGGCGCACCTCTTCCTCAGACGCCGACGCAGAAGGATCGGAGAGATCGAACCCATCTCCCTCCACGCGCCGGAAAAGATCGTCTGCCAGGTATCGGTACTCCTGGAGATCGGCCAGCGAGCCGGTGATGCTATTGTTATCGTCCGCTATGATTCCGGCGTCGAGCTGGGCAAACGTCGGGAACGTCGCGTCGCCGTTGATCCCGAAGCGGAACTCATCGGACAGGCCGTCGGCCAGGTCCGTCACGCCGGTGTGCGTTTCGGCCCACTGTGCCTGGATTCCCGTGATCAGGAATTCAGCCTCGGCCGGATTGTTAAACTGCTCACTTCCCGCGGCGTCCCGGGGCTGATCGACGTTCGAGACGAACGTATCACAGGCCGCAAACGTCACGGCAAGGGCCAACACGGCACTGAGTGCCGTAAATCTCTTCAGTGTAGTCTGGTAGCTACTCATAGTTCAACTATAGCTGTGCAGTAAGAATGTGGAAGCACGTTGTGGGTCAGAAGAATGGGGAGTGGTCTGTATCCCCACTCCCCATGGGGTTCAGTTAGAAGCCCACCTCGAGACTGAACGTATACTCCCTCGGGTTCTGCAGGGTGAGGAAGTCCTGCCCACGCGTCACACCTCGCGATCCACTGAAGTTGACCTCCGGATCGGGCCCGAGATCATAGGGCGTGAACGTCAGGAGGTTCGACGCCGAGAAGCCGAGCGTGAAGGTTCTCAGCACGTTCGTGCCGGAAACCGACCCAAGCAGGTCGGAGGCATCGTACTGGATACCCACCGAGCGAAGCTTCAGGAAGTCGGCATCCTGAAGGAAGTTGTCAATCTCGCCGGTTCCGGCTCCCGGGTTCGTCCGGGCCAGGTCGTTGGCCACCTGTCGGTACTGATCCGTTCCCGGCTCAAGCTCGGCAAGCTGATCCGACAGCTCGTTCCGGCGCTCGTTGGCCCCGATCAGGGTGAGGAAGCGCACCGTGTTCGAGTAGGCCTGGTGACCGAGCTGGTACTCTGCCTGGGCATTGACCCTCAGGTCGTTGAAGAAGGTGGCCGAGAAGCCAAATCCACCAAAGTGATCCGGCACCGGGTTTCCGAGGGCAACGGACTCCTCGCTCAGCTTAGGACCGAGGTACGTACCGTCGTCGGCAAATTGGGCGCCTTCCACTTTCGGCCCAACGAAGGTGTACGGTGCATATCCTTCCTGAATCACGTTTCGCTGGAAGTCTCCAAAGATGCTCTGTCCACCGAGCTCATCTACGTTCTGCTTCCGGTAGCTGTAATTGGCATTGACGCTTACCGAGTGCTGCTCGGTGCGGAGAGCCGTCACGCTTAGGGACGTCTCGATGCCCCAGGCGGAAATCTGTCCGACGTTCCGCGGAATCTCCGCGTTACCGAATCCGGTAGAGAGCGCCGGCTCGAAGTCCACGATCGAATCCTCCGTGTTCTGCCGGTAGTACGTCGCGGAGAAGGAATACCGGTTGGCAATCCCCAGGTCGAATCCACCTTCGATCTCACTCACTCGCTCCAGGTTGAGGTCCGGATTCCCCACGGCGCCAATGGTGGCTCCGGTGCCGAACCCACTGGACTGTCCCGAGAAGCGAACGGCCTCGCCGTCCACTAGGTCGGGAAGTGCGCCCGTTTGTCCCCAGGACACGCGCAAGTTGAGGCGGTCAACCAGTGACGGAAGGTAGTCGCCAACCTGGGCAGACGCCCGGGCAGACGGGTACCACTCCTTGAACGAACCGGTTTCTCCCGCCACGAGCCGGGTCGACCAGTCTCGCCGGATCGCAAACTCTGCGGAGTACCGATCGAAGAACTGGATCTGCTGCCGACCGATGATGCCTGCACTTCGCTCGTTGGTGACCGACTCATCGATGTCGTCCAACTGCGTGCCGGCCCCGATACTGGTAATCAGGTCCGTTCCGATCCGGGACGACGTCGCACTGACCCATCGGTCCGACTCCGTGAAGAGCTGCGCGCCAGCGGTCGTCGTTGCACTAATGTCCGACGTGACGTCGTAATCGTAGGTCGCCGTCAGGTCCGCATTGAACCGACGCCGGTCACTGTCGAGCGCGTTTCGCTCTCCACCGGTCGAGAGATAAATGTCCTGGTACTGGTTCGGCCAGGTCTGGTCGTTGCGCCGAGCACTGATGTCCGCCCCACCCTGAGCGCGCAGGCTCAGTCCCGGAAGGGCCTCAGGCTCATACGAAAGCTCAACGGACTGCTGGAACCGGCGGACGCGCTGCTGGTCGTCAATCGCGAAGAATGCAGAACTGTCCCGCTCCGTAAAGGCACCAAACGGTGCATCAAGCGCAAGAGCGCCCAGCACACCGAAGATGTTGTTATCTGCCTGCGGCCGGGAGTAGTAGTTAAACGCCAGCGTGGAGCGACTGCTAATCGTGAACGACTCCGTGGGACGCGTCTCCACATTCGCACTCAGGTTGTTTCGTTCTCCCTCACCCGTCGGGAAAATGCTTTCGGTACTGCGGTGCGAATACCCGAGTCGATAGTTGGCTTGCTCAAACGACCCCGACACGGACACCCGATGTCCCTGGATACTGCCCTGCCGGTGAATGGCGTTGAGCCGCTCGGCCGTCGGGTAGATGTCTTTGTTGTACCCGTTCTGCTTCTCGGTGGCGCCCAGGGTTCCCTGATAGGTCACCTCAAGATCCTGGCCTTGCTGCCCGCTTTTCGTCTCAATCAGCACAACGCCGTCGGTCCCATCGGTCCCGTACAGGGAGGTTGCCGACGGTCCCTTCAGAACGTTGATCGACTCGATATTGCTCGGGTCGAGATCGGCCAACGGAGAGCCTGTAGGCTGCCCTCCGACGTTGAACCCCGTCGCCGGCTCCTGATTGATGCGCGTGCCGTCGATGAAGATGAGCGGCTGGCCGTCACTGTTGAGGCTTACTCCACCCCGCACGTCGAATCGCAAGCCGGCTCCCACGTTACCGGAGGAGCGTCGGACCGTGACTCCCGGGGTCCGTCCCTGCAGGAGATCAGAGACGTTCTCGTATTCCGTCGTTTCAGTCAGTTCTCCCGCGTCAATATTCGAGACTGAAACGCTCGCTTCGCCTCGCGTCTGTTCCCGCCCGAAGCCCGTCACGACAACCTCCTCGAGCTCCTGTGTTCGCGGTTGCAGCTGGAAATTGACCGTGGCGGTCTCTCCCTCCGAAACGGTCACTGTTCGCTGCCGGGCGTTGTACCCCACGAACGATGCCTCAACGGTGTACTCTCCCGTCGGTACGCCGGTGATCCGAAAGGATCCCTCGGCATCCGTGGCTGCTCCCATTCCTTCTTCTAGCACACGAACCGTTGCTCCCGGAAGAGACTCTCCGGTTTCTTGGTCCGTGATGGTTCCCGCAATCGTGCCTTGTTGTGCCCATGCGAGATTAGGCAATAACAGGAGAGCCGACCCCGTTATGAGTGTGATTAGCAGTTTTCTCATGACGACAAGTCTCAGTGAATCTAGTTACTGCGAATAACGTCGGAAACAGACGGTGAGTGTACACCACAGGTAGATTTCGCTCACCCTCCCCGCCACCAACGCCAGTCAGGTAAACGGGAATCGCCCAACGCCAGTGTTCAAAATGAGAACCGCTCGCTCGGTACGTCCAACAGCGTGGGGGCACGCTGTATCGACACGGTTCCTGTCAATTGCCCCCCCTCAGAGAAGAGATTCCCACCAGCCATACATTCCGGATGGAGGGCTTTCAAACGCATATCAAACCAAAACCGAGGGGCTTCAGACGTTGCACTCGAGGATGAGCTGTCCTTGTTTCCGCGACATTAATTATCTCGGTGAGTGGGTTGGAAGTCAACACACAAACAGTGCTCTTGCGATCCCAGTCTGTCGCGTAGAGGCGTCAAATGCCTCTTTCGTTACGGGATGGTCTTCTTATATGCTGTTTTGTGGCTATATTTACTAACTCTAAACTTCTACTCAATTTTTTATTCAATTTAAGCCTATAGGAGATGCCTGCCTTCATTAGATCTTGCTCGTATCGTCCCTGTTTTTTGATTCCCCGTAGTCTTTTCAGCGTCGCTCACTTTGGGACATTCTATCAAGTGAGGCTCCTCGTTCTATGAGCACTCAGCGGGAGCCTCCATCCTGGATTGTTGTTCCCTACGGGACGCCCCTTCCGGATTCTAGGAGGGGAGCTCCTCGTTGACCAAACGATCCGAAGATCCCGAAAGCCTGTTGAAGTCAGCAGTTGACTCACTGCGACTCCGAAATGCTATTCTCCGAATGCGAGAACCTGCTCTGCCCCCAGGATGAACGTTTGGAGCACTGTGCTCGACTTAAAAAAGGTGCCCATCGCCGTGTCTCGGTTCAATTGTTTTCGGCACGGTAGCGTTGGACTGAGCCCCAATTTCAAGCGTATCCGAGGTATCCACGTGGACGGCAATCCGTCCACGCGCAAGGGCTCCCAAAAACCCCTGTCCCCCCTGAATTTGAGTGTTTTGGACGTACTCTTCGAAATTGCCGGGATCGGTGGTATTTACGTCAAACTCGTGCCAATTCGAACTGGCATATACGTACCGAACCCGAAGCGAGTCCTTATCCAAATCCAGGCAACGAGGCGGAAGTAGCGTGGGCCCAAACGGGACGAAGATCCGTTCATTTCCGGGAATTCGCGGCTGGAGGAGGTCGTACTCAGGCACAAACTCAAAGAATGGCGTTCCGCCTGATGGGGTGACGATCTCTGTGTTGATCTGTACCTGGTGCGTTCGTCCATCATACGCGAATTCGCCCTGTAAAAACACCGGTGCCCGTTCGGACTTCTCGAATCGCACACGAAACGACGTCAGACAATTCCCATCCCTTGGGGCAACTGTCGGTCGGGCCTCCGTAGGTGTCTTTGTTTCCGCCGACGTGATCAGCTCTCCATCCTCTTTTACCTCCAACCGATACGTCGTCTTCGGCTGAACATCAGCATCTGTCCAGAAATTATGCGTCACGAGACTGTCCCCATCGTCCAGAAAGGCAATGACCGAGTCCTGAAGGACATGGGTTGTGCCATTATCCATGTTTTTCAGAGTGACTGTGGCATCTATCCTGCGATTGGCGTCCGCCTGGAGGGGCGTGTCCAGCGGCTTTACCCGTATAAATTGGCTATCGGCCTGGGAGGACAAATACCCATATATGGAATAGGTCTCCTTTCGCACCGGGTCGATACTGGTATCACATCCAACGAGAAACAGCACTCCTAGAAGGACTACACGGATAAGGCGATACATTAGAAGAGGTACCTGATTCGAGATTCATGCTGAACACCGGTCGGTCGAGCACGCCGGAAGACTCGTCTGGGACTCCCTGCTACAGGGGTCCAAGCGCAGGGGACGGTGACCCGCTAATCTGTTCCAGCGTCGCTCCGAACGCCCCTGTCTGCTCCTCACGTCACCTCCCTATAGCTGATTGAAGACGACAGGGCTTCTTCCCTCCACCAAATAAACACGGATTCCCCCTCAATGCACAACTAGTTGATACGTACCGTTGCCGAGACATATGGGTAAACAGGTATTTTGCTTACAACATTATCTCTACTTATGTCATAGTAGAATATGTTTTTCCGATCATAGGCATTTATCGCTCCCGCCTCCGCTTCAAGAGTCACTCCAGGTGCAACGTCGAAGGGCCGGCTCACGGACACATCGAGACGGTGTGAGGGCGGAAGACGCCCTCCGTATGGTTCATTGAAGAGCACGAGGGCTCGCCCGGACTCTTCTTCAGGCGTTACAAATTGGTTTATAATATTCGGCGCCAGATCAAATCCATACGCTTGCGTATAGGGTCGGCCTGAGCCGTACATCCAGCTGAGGCGTGCGGAAACTTTCCCGATCTCCACTCCCCCAACGACATTGAATTGGTGACGCTGATCGTGTGAAGGGAAGTACTCGAAAACCGTCCCATCAAGCCAAGCCCCCAAATCTTCCTGCGCAGCTTCGTACTGCACCTTCGACCAGCCGTATCCCGCGTAGAGGTAAAACGGGTCGGTTTTCAACTCCAGTCGAGCATCGAGACCATAGGAGAATCCATCCGCCAGTGCAAAATTCGTCTCGAAGCGATCAACAGGACTCCACTGTTGCACCGATAGATTTGCCATGTCTTTCGCGTACCCTTCCACACTCAACTCAATCGCGTCGACAATCTCTTGCCGATACCCCAAAATGCTGTGTAGCGCACGGGGCGGGCGTTCGGTCAGGGGCTCGGGCGTCCAGACCGTAAATTCTGTCCCTGCATCCTGTGCATCCGTAATTCCCTGCGAGACCTGGTTATACTTTCCTAGAGATAGGCTGACTTCTTGCTGGTCGGTCCCATCCGGGCGATACGAAAGACGCAGTCGAGGCTCGTATGTGGGAGGAGAAATACGCGAGTGAATCTGAAAGCCAATGCTCGGATGCACGGTCAGATAATCCCCAACCCTTTTCTTAAGAGACCCAAACGTGTAGATGACGCCTCCAAAGGGACGTCCTGTGTTTGAAAGCGTAAACTTCTGGTCGAGGGAAAACTGATAAGAGGTGATCTTCGTGCGAACCCCGAGACGAAGGGTGCCCCAGGCAGTCTCTTGTTCTTGTTCAATATCAAAAAATCCTCTTCGCAGCCCTGCCGAGCGCTCCGGGTCGCCAATCGTTCCCGCCGAGTTCGTAAACTGGGAATACCCGCCACTGACCTCCAAGGCGTAGTTGAGTCCAGTCCCGAACAACAAACAGTTGCCTCCAATTGCGGAGTTGGCCCACGTCATCGCAGTGTTCTGCTCGTTACTGAGCCGCCCCTCGTCGTACGTGCGCATGCCTGTGATGGAGCAGGACGCGCTTTCGTGCTGCAGGGAATATCGCCCGGTCATATCATAAAAGGTGAGGGGAACCTCTTGCCCCAACAAAGGATCGGCTGTTTTCCTCACCGTTGAGTGCCGGACCACCGCCAAAAAGGACTGGCTTCCTTTTTCAAGAGGTCCTTCAACGCGCGCAGAGCTGATAAACGGACTGACCGACGCACTTCCGGCATACTTCTTCATGTTTCCCTTTCGAAGCGTGACGTCAACCACGGCGGAGAGCTTTCCCATGTACTTTGCCCCGAACCCGCCGGCATATACATCTGCGCTTTTTACGGCCTCTTTTGGAAACGCCGAGTAGAAGTTTGAGATGTGTAAGGGCTTCACGATCGGGATATCATCCACGAGGAAGAGATTCTGACTCACCTTTCCTCCTCGAATATTGAGCCCTCCCCCTCTACTTCCAGCAGACACAACACCGGGAAGCGTTTGGAGGTAGGACGCCAGATCCCCACTTGGTCCGGGCGTAGGTATGCGCTCCAGATCCGCTACCCCAACCGTCTGAAGACCTGCCTGACGACGCGTGGCTCCTTTCTCGACCTCCACGCGCACTTCCTCCAGGCGCTTGGCCTGGGACGTGAGCTCTATACTGTACGCCCGCTCCTGTCCATCAAGCCGGAGCGTGTCGCGGTAGGTCTCAAACCCAATAAAGCTCACCCGGAGAATATAGGACGCAGGGGGAATCCCTCGAAGTTCGTAGTAGCCGTCTTGCCCGGACGAGGTCGCCTTCCGTACGTCCGACTCTCGCCCCCGCAGCACGACGTTTGCACCGGGAAGCGTCCGCCCATCCTCGGCGGACGTAATCACGCCTCGGAGGACGGAATCGGACTGGCCGATTGCCGACGCGGGGATGAGGAATGCGAGTACGGTGCATGCCACCACGCCCTTCAGCGTTTCCTTTAGGGTCCAGTTCATGATTGATGACAATCAGTCTGTAGCACGACGACGAACATCTGCAGTAGCTCCTACGTCCCCGTTTGATCCCTCTCGTAGAACGAGGATACGCCCAACAGAAAAAGGGCCGAGGGCTTTCTCGCCCTCGGCCCCTGAAATATTCGTCCAACGCTCGGACAACATCCAGAATGGTGCCCTACTGAATGGAAGCACGCTGAGGCGTCGGTCCGCTAGCGGACGTCTGCGCGCTCGGCGCGGTGCCCGAAGGGGCAGTGTAGGGACCGTCACATCCATTGGGCGAGACATTCCCCGTAGACGTGACGTTGCCATTCACAGGCTTACACCAGGCCTGATCGCCACTGGCCGTTCCCTCTTCAGACGTGAAGCTGGTGCCTCCGAAGGTATACACGGACGCCTGGACAGTCTGAAGCTCACTGGCCGGGACCGGCAGATGCAACGGCGTACCGGCCTGCATGGCACTGCGACGCCGCAGGTCGAAGTAGGACTGGCCGTGAACCATCCGATAGAGCTCCAGGTCTCGCTCGTAGAAGATGGCATTCAGGACCTCCTCCTGACCCGCACTCGAAGACAGAGGATCAAGCCCACCGTTCTCCACTCGGGTGCCGTTGTTGATGATCGAGCGAGCACCGCTCACGTCACCGTTTGCACGGATGAGTGCCTCAGCCTGCATGGTGTTGTTCTCCACCGCCAGGAAGAAGGGACGCGGACCGGCTCCGAAGGGAGTCGTGGAACCAGTCGCCTGCGGAATGGCGAAAGGACGCGCCCACCAGTAGTTGCTGTAAAGCCGGGGCCCACGCGAAACCGTGAAGAAGCTCAGGTCCGTAACGTAGGCAAAGTAGCAGCCTTCCGGCTTATAGCTGGCATCCGCGGGAGGCGCTCCCGTCCCCGTCGTCGTCGACGTACACAGTCGCTGGTCCTCCGATTCGGCCTTGGGCAGCAGATTTCCGTTCTGTGCCTCGCTGGTGGGATACTTCACCGGGTAGCTAGAGTCCATGAGGTTGAGCAGCCGATTGTCCACCCGATAGTACCATTTCACCACCACGCTAAGGTACTGATAGGAGTCAACCCAATCTCCGGCGAATCCATCCAGCGTGAGGGACACGGTATTCTTGACGCCGTTCTGCGTGAACGTCAGCACGTCGCCCCACGAGTAGCCGTCCACACTGCTCAGGTCCGAGTTCTCGGACGCGGTACGGCTGTTGCTTACCGCCACCCGGGCCGAAAGCGTGTTCGCGATCGCTGCGAACTTCGAGCTGCTCACGTCCGTCGACCACGGCAGGAAGCGAGAGAGCGTGAAGCCATTGTTGCTGGCAATTGTGGCCGCCTTCTGCAGATCTTTGACGGCCTGACCGGCCACTGCCGGGTACGGCTGAAACTCAAGCTCCGCCACATTCGCGTCCTTCGTCAGAATGTAGGCTTTGTCGAAGATATTGGCCAGCCGACCGTGCGCCCATCCTCGAAGAAGATAAGCAGCTGCCCGCACCTTCTGTGTTTGATCCGAACCGTCAATGACAATGTCCAGATTCTCATTCTCAATCTGGATGATCACGTCATTGGCAGTCGAGAGGGACGAGTTCAGCGGTCCCCACACCGGCTCCGAGATGTTGCTCGGAATATTGCTGGAGATCGAATTCTGAAATCGCACCTTCGGTTCCTTATTGGGCGTCCAGAGGCTCGCAAACGCATTCGTCATGGTCTGCGAATCCGCCCAGCCATCAAGGTGAGGTCCCGGAGCGTAAAAGGAGGCTCCCCCACCGGATCCTCCGTAAATGGCCTGATAGAACGTCCGGTACCCTCCGGAAAGCAGCGAGACAACGTCTTGAGGACGGTTCAGGGCCTCCGATCGGTTCGGCGCGTTCTTGTTGTCAACATTCAGGTCAGCAAGGCCATCGCAGCCTGGAAGGGTAAAGGCAAGCGCAAGGACCAGAAGGGGCGCCGCCCACCGGATCTTTCCCTGTGTAACTGAAAGACTCATAATTTCGGTGTCGTTAATCGAGTATCGCGTAGATAGAGCGGAGAAAAGGCCTGTGCTGCACGCAGCGTTCTCCGCTGCGTGCAGCCGGCCGTGGAGTGGAGGGCGTTAGAACAACAGCTCAAGCGAGAAGGTGTAGCTCCGGAAGTTGGGATATCCGAAGTCATCCACCTTGAAGTTGGTGGGCTGCGTGTCACCATCTCCGCTCTGCACCGACACCTCAGGGTCGTACCCACTGTACGGCGTGATGGTGAAGAGATTTCGCCCCGACACGCTGAGCTCCGCTTGCCGCAGCTGGTCGCCAATTCCGACGCCCTGCAGCAGATCCTGGGAAATGGTGTACCCGAGCGACACCTCTCGGAGCTTCAGGTACGAACCATTCTCCACAAAGTAGCTGGAGGGGTCGGACTGGTTGTACGGCCCACTCAGATAATAGCTCATGTTGTGGCGTTGGCCTTCCGGCTCATCGGCCTGATCCACAACTCCAGCCCGCTCGTTAAAGATGAGGAGCTGCTTCGTGTAGTTGTACACGTCGGCCCCCTTCTCCCAGTCCGCCACGGCGTGCACCGTGAAGTTGTTGTAGTTGAGGGTCGTGTTGAAGCCCACCGCAAAGTCCGGAATGGTGTTGCCGATCTGCTGCGTCACCTTCTGACCATTCGCGTCCGTCACGTAGAAGGCTTGCTCGTTCTGCGTGTACTGCGTTCCCTCCTCAATCACGAAGCCCTCGTCGTTGACCGTGAGGTCGTCGCGGGTAAGCGCATCGTCCGTATCGTTCCGAGACGACGAGTAGCCGTACAGCTCGCCATTGTCGTTGAACCGAAGCTGGTCAATCGAGGTGGCAAGCTTGTTTCCGTAAATCGCCCCGTACGGCACGTTCTCACCGACGCGGAAGAGGGAAACAGCGGACCCTACGTTCCGGGTGTAAGCTGGCCGATCAAGCTCGGTCACCTCCTGCGTGACCTTGCTGAACGTGACGCCTGCACTCCAGGACAGGTTGTCCTGGTCGATCGGCGTCCCTCGAAGCGACAACTCGATACTGCTGTTCTCCATCGTTCCGGCATTCCGCCACTGCGAGTTGAAGCCAGCCGCAGCGGAGAGGGGCACGTTCAGCACCTGATTGTCGGCGACTGAGCTGGCGTACGTCCCGGAGAAGAAGAACCGTTCGAGGAAGGCGATGTCGGTCCCCACGGTCCACTCCGTGAGGTTCACCGGCTCAATCTCGTCGTTCCCGAGCGTCTGCTTCGAGATGCCCGACGGGGACACCGCAAAGGTTTCGTACTGCGCGACGAAGGGCGGTCGATCTCCCGCCGTTCCGTACGTACCGCGCAGCTTGAGCTGGCCCACGTTGGGGATGTCGAAGTCTTGGGTCAGACGATACGTCCCGGAGAGGCGGTAGTACGTCTGATACCGAACCTCGGGCCCGAAGAGGGAGAGGCCATCTCGGCGCACCACCGCGTCGAGGATGTAGGTATCCCGATAGTCCAGCACGAGGTTTCCGCTAATGTTCTCAGCGAGAATCGTGGACGAGAACGAACTGGCATTCAGGTTATCCGAGATCGTATTGTCGAACTGGGGAACGTCCGCCGCGAGAAATTCGCTCCCGCTTGTGTTAAACCCTTCCTGTTCTCGCTCCTCGTAGGTGTACGTGCCCGTAAAGTCCGTCGACAACTCCCCAAAGTCCTGACTGAGAAGAATTCGTCCCGTCCCAATCGTGAGGGTCTGGACGGACGAGGACTCGAACAATTCTCCCTGGCTCGGAGAACCGGTCGGACTCGCCGGGAGAGTGCCCCGCCTCACATAGTTCGAAAACTGGTTTTCCTCTCGGTCATACGAGAAGCGCCCGTCAAAGGAAAGCCAGTCGGTCAGGTCGAACGTGGCCTTGAAGTTCCCCAGGAGACGTTCGTCCTGGAAGCTTTCATTATTCGTGGCCAGCGTGTACACCGGGTTCGATGCGTTCCCCGAATTGGAAAAGGGGTTCACTGGAGCATCGATGCTATCGGGCGCCGGCGCATCCAGATCGAGGTCCGGTGCAGCAAGCAGGGTGCCGTAGAATACATTATCGCCCTGGCCCTGCTCATCAATGTCCACACCGCCCTGTCGACTGTACAGGGTCGATACGTCAAGCTTCATCCAGTCCGTCACCTGGTTTCCCACGTTTACCCGGAAGTTTCGCCGACGATACCCCTCGGCCTGCTGAATGACTCCGCCCTGATGCAGATTTTCGAACGAGACGAGGTAATTCAGGTCGCCTCGGTTCGTCGCAAAGGAGATGTAATTCGTGAAGAAGGGCTGGGGAGTGTACAGCTCTTCCTGCTGGTCAAAGGTCCGACTAAAGTCATTATCAATGACGTTCAGCGAGCCGGGCAGCGGAGAGTACGGAGTACAGGGTGCTCCTTTACAACTCGACGACTCGCTAGGAGACGGACGGTACTGATTGACGACATTTCCGTTTTCAATCTTGCCGCGATTGTGGTGCGTGGCAAGATCAATCTTGTTCGCAAGCTGGGAGAATCCAACCTCATTGCGAACTCGGACAGCCGTTTCTCCTTCTGCCTGCTCAGCACCCGTTTTGGTGATAATCTGAACCACACCGTTAGCACCGAGAGAGCCATACAGTGAGGCCGCCGCGGCTCCCTTCACGACCTCAATCGACTTCACGTTCTGCATGTCGATGTCTTCCAGAGACCCCTGAGTGATCGCACCGTCGACCACAATGAGCGGGTCCTGACTTCCCGTAATCGACACCGTGCCTCGAAGACGAACGCGGGGAGTGGCTCCGGGCTCACCCGACGGGCGAACCACCCGCGCCCCCGAAACGCTTGCCCGCAGTGCATCCGCAGGGTTCTCGGCCGGCACATTTTCCAACTGATCGCTGCCGACCTTGTCAACGGAGTATCCAATCTTGCTCGTCTCGGTCCCCCTCGACACTCCGGTCACCACAACCTCTCCAATCTCAGCTTGGGCGGGCTGCAGTTCAAAACGCACCTGTGTGGAGGATCCGGACTCTACAGTGATCGTGCGACTCTTGTCTTGATACCCGACGAAGGACGCCTGGATCGTGTAGTCTCCAGAGGGAACCCGAAAAGAGAAGTTTCCTTCAGCGTCCGTTGCGGCCCCGATTCCCTCTGCTGGGATCTGAACGGACGCGCCCGGTAAACTCTCTCCCGTGCTCGCATCAAGAACAGTTCCTCTTACAGTCCCCTGCTGGGCAAAGACAAGCCCTGGCACCAGCAGTAGGCCTGCAAGAATTGGCAGTAGCTTTGTATTCATACTTAAGCTGTGTGGATATTCGAAGAGCGATGGTGTGGTTGACACCAAGGGTGAAACCCCGTGCTTCCGTCTGCTGAAATTCTCCGCAATCCGTGCTGAGCACATGCACGCACTCGTCTGTGCCCCGTTGTTTTCCACGTGCTTGTAAGCACAAGGGCTCAAATACTCGTCAAAGACCGACGCGCTGGCATGTCCGTGTGCATCCATCGGCGATCTCCGTTTTCAGACCGTCCCTCCCACTGGTGGATTCGTCGTGTCCACCCGGCCTGTGAACGCCTCCGGATTCAAACCGATGAAAGTGAAGCCACTACATAAAGACGCCACGTGCTAACATCGGCGACTCCGACAGTGATCAACCGCAACGGGCATGTCAACCGCAGCGCCCAACAGACCTCGGCGCTGATGATGTCGACCTCCTTCATGTGCCCTTTATCGAGACAACTCCAAGAGCGCTTTCCTCTCGGGTTTCTTCATGATTGCGTGCGAATTTGATAACGTGCAGTGAACCAATTGTCAAAGAATGCCCAAGTCCCCGACGCATCTCTTCTTGAGTCTATTCTCGGTTCAATCTCCATCTTGAGAACGATTATAAGCAAATTTTTTGTTATTAGTAATATAATATTTTTTTAACTTTAGATACTCAATTCTGGCATGCCTCCTCAATACTTCGGCCCTGCACAGGACATAGCTTAGCATCACCTAACAGATTTGGAAGCGCTTCCAAACTGAGAGAACAAACAAATATTACAAATATCTTATATTAAGGGAGTATAAAGCATTGGTAACACGAATACGAAGTGTACTCGGCCCCTTTCGATCTTTTTTATAACTTCATCTGACACGTAGAATAATTTTCCTCTCGTCGTCTCTCAGCCGCGCATCTCCACCCGTTTTGCTTTTCATTATCTGTGTTTTCACTTCTCCTCCGCACTTTTCCATAACGCCCGAGTGGTCCGCCCATCCAATCGGGGGCCTGTTTGACACGATTTCCGAGTGGACAATCTCGGAGTGAACAAACGCCCGCTCTGCCAAGACACAATATCTATTTCCCAAACATAGGACGTCGGCTCGCTTATACACCTGCAACTCCCCGTCTATCATCAATCACCCTCATATGCCTTTCTCCCTTTCCTCCTCCGCCCGCGACGATCTTCGCGCTGCCTTTGGCGACTCCGTTCAACAGAACGTTGTTCTGGCCCCGTACACGACCTTCAAGATTGGCGGTGCCGCCGATTGGTACGTGGCGGCTCAGTCGGCCGATGAGCTTGAAACCGCAATACGGACGGCGCGGGCGCACGAGATTCCGTTCTTCCTGCTCGGAACGGGCGCCAACGTCATCGTGGGAGATCGGGGCGTGCGCGGGCTCGTGATTCACAACCGGGCCCGCCACACAATCGTGGACCCGGACACGGCGCAGCTCCGGGCCGAAAGTGGGGCCATTATATACCCCGACCTCATTGAGGAGGCGGTGTCCGCCGGCCTCTCGGGACTGGAGCACTACGTCGGCATCCCGTCTACGGTCGGCGGCGCCCTCTGGCAAAACCTTCACTTCCTCTCTCCCCCACCCGAACGAGAACGCACGATGTTTCTGGAGGAGGTCGTAACCCAGGCCGACATTCTAACGGAAGAGGGCGAACGAAAAACGGTGGACGCCGAGTACTTCAATTTCGGATACGACTATTCCATCCTTCACGACCGGGACGATGTCGTGCTCTCGGCCACCTTCCAGCTCGATCCGGGCGACGAAGAGCGGATGCGGGCCATCATGGACGCAAATCTCCAGTGGCGTGCTGAGCGCCATCCCCCCCTCGACACGGAGCCGAGCGTGGGCTCTATTTTCAAAAAAATTGAGGGCATCGGGGCGGGGCGCCTCATCGACGAGTGTGGCCTCAAGGGCACACGGATTGGTGGGGCCATGGTGACGCATCGCCACGCCAACATTTTCGTGAATGCCGATCAGGCAACTGCAGCGGACGTGTGCGCCCTCATCGAGCACGTGCGGGACACGGTGGAACGGGAGAAGGGCTACCGACTAGAAACGGAGATCGACTTTGTCGGGGAGTTTGCCCCGCCCTCCAATGCGGAGCCCACCATTGTGCCAAAGGATCCGGAATTGGTGTCCGCCGAAGAACGAGCCCGACAGCGCGCCTAACGGCGAACACCCTCTGCATTTCCCCTTGGGGAGCCTTGCCCTCTCGTCGTTCGCCCCCCAGCATGCAAAACGATGGGGGCTCGCCTTGTCGGACGCTTCTTACCCGAGGAGACGGCCTGCAAACGCCTCTGCCTCTTGTTGCAGCCGATCCGCGGCTTCCAGTCCGTCGTGCCACTCGTCCGGAAACGACGACCATCCATGGAGGGCCCCCAGCATGGCGCCCATCATGGCCCCCGTGGTATCGGCGTCCCCGCCTACGTTGATCCCGGAGAGAAGGGTGTTTTCGAGAAGTCCGGGTCGGCGCGCGACCATCGCGCAGGCAAACGGCCAGGCCTCATCCGCCCGTACCCCCACCCCGTCACAGGCATCGCGCAGATCGAGCGGGAACGAGTCGATGATTCCCTCCAGGTCGCGAAGCCGATCCGACACGCGGGCATCGGCCCCGAGCCGATCCTCGGCCCACGTCGTGGCCTCAACGAGGTCCCCCCAAAACGCCGTGCGATCAAACGCGTCGACGTCGTCGAGTTGAAGCAGAGTGCGCACAGCAAACGCCTGTCCCCATCCGGCCGCAAGGGCCGATGGGTGACGGTGGGTGATCGAAAGCACGGGCCGTAGCGCCGCGAATGCCTCCTCCCGACCGGCCTCCGTTGCCGCCCACCAGCTTCCGAGCGGGGCGGCCCGCATGGCGGCTCCGTCGCTATCGCGGTCGGGCGTCCCGGCCTTCTCCGGCGAGGTGCCATTCGCCAATCGGTCAATGGCGGCGGTCGAGGTGGGCCCCCAGCGTCGTGCATCGGCGCGCAGGGTCACGTATTCCTCGGCAACCATCTCAGGCCACGCCGTTGGATCGGACTCGCGACTCAGTGCCCGCACAATCGCAAAAGTCATCTGCGTGTCGTCCGTCCACTGCCCCGCGTCGAAATCGCCTCGCTGATCGTCGTCGCGGTACTCCTTGATGCCTTTATAGTACGTGCGCACGTTCTGGTGGCTCAGACCTTCGATGGGCATGCCGAGGGCATCGCCCACAGCAGTGCCCAGAAGCGACCCGAGAACGCGGTCAGCAGAAATGGTCATAACACTCGTTGAATGACGGGAGGTGCACGGGTTGAGAATAGCGAATCGGCACTCCATTCGCTATGTTCGTATCGAATGGTTTCTTCAATCACCGTCTCTGTCTATGGACTGGCTCGCCGGGGCTTGGGCCGTCTTTCGAAAGGATCTCCGTATTGAACTGCGGACGCGGTACGCCCTTAATTCCCTTCTGCTGTTCGTGCTGGGCGCCTTGTTGCTCGTGCTCTTTGCGGTCGGGCCGCGCCCGCTAAGCGCACGGGTGCAATCGGCCCTTCTCTGGATCGTGATGCTGTTTGCCGCCTCGATCGGCCTTGGGCGCTCATTCGTCGCCGAACAGGAGCGCGGCACGGTGCTCTTGCTTCAACTCCATACTCACCCCAGCATGGTCTTCGCCGGAAAATGGCTCTTCAACCTTCTGATGGTGGGTGTACTCACTGTCGTGGCGGCCGGGCCGTTTCTTTTTCTTCTCGATATTTCGGTGCCCGCTCCCGGCCTGTTTGCAACCATCCTGGGGCTGGGCGCGGTCGGGCTTGCCAGCGCAACCACCCTGCTCGCCGCCCTCGTGGCCCGGGCCGCCCGGCAGGGCCCTTTGCTCCCGGTCCTCCTCCTTCCCCTGCTGGTGCCCCTTCTCGTGTCCGGCACCAGCGCAACCCGCAAAGCCATCGCGGGCCTCCCGTGGGTGCAGGCCCAAGACGAGCTCCTGACCCTCATCGGCTTTGCCGGGGCCACGCTCTCCGCTTCCGTCGTGCTCTTCGATTTCGTCTGGAAGGAGTAGCGCCTCGGGGTCCCATGAGGACGGCCTTGAACCTTGAGCGAATTCATTTCCCCGCGGGAAAGCCCAAACTCCAAACGGCGTTAGTATCGACCCGACCGGATAGGCTTTCCTCGATGAATGGCCATGATGTCGGAGAACAGCGAAGCGTCCTCCCATCTCAGGATGACGAACGTGAAGCGCTCTCTGGACGGAGGACTTGGGCATCCGCCCCCCGATACAATGCGCGCGCTCGAAACGCCCCCGCTGCGATGACTTGTAACGCAGTCGCACTGGGTCCCTTGTTTGCTTCTGCGTACCGCCAACCGTGACGTCCCCATCATGCCTGCCTCTTCCTCCATCGTCGACCTCCGAGTGTATCGACTCGTGCGAGGAGCCGTGATTCTCGTACTTACGAGCATCGTGGTAGCAGGATTTCTTGGCTCCATCCCTCAACTCGACATCCTGGAGCAGTCGGCCCGCAACCTCTACTTCCACGTACCGATGTGGTTTACTCTGATGGGCGCTACGATCCTGTCGGCGTACCACTCGGTCCGCTATCTACAGACCGGAGAGCCGTTGCGAGATATTCGGGCCCGAGAAGCGGCCTGGCTGGCCCTCATCTTTGGCCTGCTCGGCATTGTAACAGGAATGGTATGGGCCCGCTTCACCTGGTATGTGGGCACGGGAAAATGGTGGAACTTCGACCCCAAGCAATCAATGGCGGCCGTGCTGCTGCTCATCTACGGCGCGTACTTCGTGCTTCGAGACAGCATCGAGGAGCGAGAGACACGCGGCCGGATCGCGGCGGTGTACAATCTCTTCGCGGTGGTTACGATGCCATTCCTCCTCTACATCATCCCCCGCCAGCTTCCGAGCCTGCACCCGGGCGGCGAGGGCAGCCCCGCCTTTAGCCAAACAGATCTCGCCCCGGCCATGCGGTGGGTCTTCTATCCGTCGGTGTTGGGCTTCCTCGGCCTCTTCTGGCTCTTGTACACGCAGCGTGTACGCCTTGCCTGGATCCGGGACCAGCTTCGTGATGAACCCGACCTGTGACCCCTGCCCCCACCCAGCCCCGCCGCTCCGAAACTGCTTCTGTGCCCCCGAACGCTCTCTCCCACTGCCCTGAGCACATTCAAACGCTGATCACAATCGCACTGGGGCAGGCGGACTCGTGCCGATGACCGCGGCCCCTGAGATCGACACTTTGGAACAGAGACGCAGGCCCTCCTGTCCCTTGCTTCCCATGACCATTCATCCCGTCCGTCCCAACACTGCCCTTCCTTCGTCCCAGGAACGGCCCGACACGACCGCCGCCTACGACAGCACGTGGACGGAGCAGCCGACCACGCAGCCGCCCGACGCCCTGGAGCGTATGATGCTACCAAACGGCAAAATCTACGTCGTCCTGGCCGTCGTGCTGATTATCTGGGTGGGACTCATCACCCTGCTGGTGCGGACGGACCGCAAGATTGACCGTCTGGAACGGCGTCTCGACGATACCGGTTCAGAGAACGAACGAGAGTGACGAAAAGTACAACGGCGCCCGTTCCGCTCCCCTTCCATTTGGTTCTTAGTCCCTTATGAAGTGGAAATCGATTATCGGACTTATCGCTATGGCCGGATTTGCGGGCCTCCTCCTGCTCAACTTTGGAAGTCAGGTGGGCGGATACATGGGGTTTGAAGAGGCCGCTCAATCTGGCAACCAGGCCCATGTGGTGGGCACCTGGGTCGAGGACCGGCCCACCCACTACGACCGCACGGCCAACGTCTTCACGTTCTACATGCGCGACCAGAACGGCACGGTCCGCAAGGTGCGATACCCAAACCCGAAGCCGGCCAACTTTGAGCAGGCCGAGCAGGTCGTCGTCGAAGGACAAATGAATGGACAGGCCTTTGCGGCCAAGCACATTCTGGTCAAATGCCCGTCGAAGTACAACGAGGCAAAGGGCCTGAAGCAGAACGCAAGCCAGTCGGGCCGCCCCTCCTCCTCACAGCCGAACACCGTCCGGCAGTAAGCCTTGCCCTTCGCTCCCACCCCACGTTTGCTTCGTGTCCACTCCGCTCCCCCTTCTGTTGCTCTCCCTGAGCGTCGTGCTCCTGCTCGGCGGCTGTTCCTCTTCCGACCCGCTGCCGTCGGCCCATTCAAGCAACCCGCTCCCCGAGTGCCCGGATAGTCCCAATTGCGAGCGTCTCTCGACGGACTATCCAGTCGCCCCCGACACACTCTTTACCGCCGCCCGAACGGCACTGGACGCCCTCGGCCCAACGCGGATCGAGCTCCAACCGGACACGATGCAGGCTTCTGCTGTGTACCGCGTGGCACTGGTCTTTAAGGATGACGTTCGGATTGCCGTGGACTCGACGACAACCGGTAGCACGCTCCACGTCCGCAGCGCCAGCCGCGTGGGCCACAGCGACCTCGGGGTGAACCGACGTCGCGTGCGGCGTCTCTTACAACGCGTGGAGGCCGCCCTGTAGCTCCGACACTCTCCCTCCTCCTCTCACTGTCTCCCAAGACGGACCTCCTGGCTCGATAGCCCCCTCCCGGCCTCAAATCTGCCGGAGCACCTCAACGCGAAGAAACCGGAGGGCCATTCGCGCCTGTTCTCGCTTCTCCGGCGTCCCGCCCGGCTGGCCGGAAAGGTACGCAAGAAAGGTGCGCACATGTGCTCGGCCGAGGGTGCCCACTGGATCGGTCGGAAAAAAACGGAGGAATCGCTCGATCCAGTCGACAAAAACCGGCTCAAGCTGGGGCTTGCGGTGCTGAGCTCGGTAAACGGAACGTACTGCCTTCAAAAGCCGGTGGATGCCCCGACCACGAGCGGTGAGATGCCGGAAGGCAGCGGGAGTTGTAGACTTGATCGGGGCAGGGGAAACGGAAGGAGACATAACGCAAGGGGTCATGGGTTGGAAAGATCATCGCCCCTTCACAATACGACAGATTTTCTTGTTGGGCCTGGACGACTGACGCACCCTTCTATGCGCCGTGGCATACGGGCATCCAAGCGGTTTGGCTCGTCTCAACACGGAGCTTTGACCGCCCGTAGGCCCACCTATTCGCTACACGCTTCCTCCCGAGCAAACGGTTTCTGTGGGTCGGGTCAGAGGTACAGGGCCGTCGCGATAAGGAAGTAGATGGCAAGCCCGATAATATCGTTCAGGGTCGTCACGAAAGGCCCCATAGCACTGGCCGGGTCGATGCCAACCCACGTGAGCATAAAGGGGATCAGAGCCCCATTCGTCGTGGCTACCAAACTCACGCACAGCATGGTGAGGCCGAGCGTGGCGACAAGCGTCGCGACATCCCCCAATCCCAGTGCCGCTACGGTCCCACACAGCAGCGCTGCCACCACAACGCCGTTGAGCAACGCCACCAGCATCTCTTTGCCGAGTCGCCGAAAGGCATCGGTGAGCCAGAGCTCGCCGGACCCAAGCCCCTGCACCGCGATGGCCGCACTCTGCACGGCCGCGTTCCCGCCCATAGCCGTCACGACGGGGATGAACGTCGCCAGCACCACGGCCTGCTGCAACGTGCCCTCGAAACTGCCGATCACGACTCCGGAGAGCCCCGATCCCACGAGCCCGATAATGAGCCAGGGCAGACGCCCCCGGCTCACCTCAAAGGCCGTGTCGATGGTTTCCTCCTCACCCGTAAGCCCACTCATGAGCTGAATGTCCTCGGCCGCCTCGTCCCGAATCACATCCACCACGTCGTCGATCGTGATGCGCCCAAGCATGCACCCATCGGAGTCTACGACCGGGACCGAAAGCAGGTCGTAGCGCTGCACAATCTGCCCAATCTCTTCTTGGTCCACGTCCACCGCTACGGAAATAAAGTCGGTATTCATAATGTCCCGCACAAGAACGGACGCGGAGGAAAGCAGCAACTGCTTCAGCGACACTACGCCGACCAGCACGCCCTCGTCGTCAATCACGTAGGCGGTATAGATCTCATCTACGTCGTCGGCGTGGCGTCGAACTTCCTCAGTGGCCTCCTGGAGGGTCGAGTCCGGCGTTACCGCCACGTACTCGCGGGCCATGATTCCTCCGGCCGTCTCCTCCCCATACTCCAGCAGCTCTGCCAAATCCTCGGTATCCTCCAGGTCCGGCAGCAGCTGAAGCGCCACCTCGTCCGGAAGGTCGGCCAGCACGTCAACCGCGTCGTCCGTATCGAGCGCGTCGAGCAGGTCGGTGAGCACCGCCTGAGAGAGCCCCTCTAGCAGCGACGCCCGAAACGCATCGTCCATCTCTGCGAGGGTATCGCTGGCCACCTCGGGCGGCAACCAGCGAAACAGCCGCTTGGCCTCTTCGGCGGGAAGGTGGCGGAGAAGCAGCGCCACGTCGGCCGGATAGAGATCGGCAACGAGATTGAGCACCATGCCGCGCTGCCCCTCTGCCAGCAGCGTCACGATGTCGTCCACGACGGACTCGTCGAGCTCCAGGAGTCCACTGGACCGGCTTCCGTCGTGAGAAACCGACGGTGCAGGATCGGACGGAGACGTAGCCATACCGACTTCGAGTGATGACGTAAGAAGCAAGATGCACCCGTTCCTCCCCGAGAGCAGGACCCATCATTCCGCAACCGCACTCACACACGAGCACCGGTCCCCGATGTCGCCAACGTACTACCGCCCCTCGACGGGGTCAGCCTCTGCATTCAGAAATCGGGCGAGTTCCGCAAAATCGTCGGGCATAAGCGCCTCGGCCCGCTTTCGCCCCCAGTCGTTCGGCAGGGTCACGTCCTGGTCCTTCGCCCAGGCACTCAGGCTATTCCGAAGCATCTTGCGTCGCTGATTGAAGGCCGCTCGGACGTACGGCCGTACGTCATCGAGCGTCAGATCCTCCGGTGCCTCCTCGTCGCCGAAGGTGATGCGAACCACGGCACTGGACACATCGGGCTGGGGGGTAAAAACCTGCGGTGGCACCCCGTAACACAGCTTCGGGTCGGAAAAAAGCTGAAGCAGCACACTGAGAATGCCGTATGCCTTCGTCTTCGGCTCGGCCACCAGCCGCTCGGCCACCGCCTTTTGCATCGTAAGCACCGCCTCCGCTACGTGCGATCGGTGCTCCAGCAACGCAAAGAGCAACTCACTCGTCAGGTAGTACGGCATGTTGCTGATGACGTACAGCGGTCCCTCCTTCTCAGCGGCAAGGGCCGGCCAGTTTGTCTCCAGCACATCTGCCTGCCGAACATCGAGGGCCGGCATTTTTTCTCGCAGAACAGCCACCGCCCGCTCGTCGATCTCGATGGCCGTCAGGTGTTCGTAGCGATCCGCCAGCAGCGTCGTCAACTCTCCTGTGCCTGCCCCCACCTCCACGACGTGTGCTTCTGGTGGGGCCTGGAGGGTGTCGACAATCTTCTCGGCCATGTTCGGGTCGTGCAGAAAATTCTGACCGAGGCTCTGCTTGGGACGAAAGGGAAAACGGCTGGACATCCGGTGGAACGAGACGTATATGAAAAAGGAGCGGTCCTCTCACGCTCGGAGGACTCGCCAGGCGCACGTCGACGTACAAAACGAGGGCTGCAGATCCACTGTCAAGGACCGAACAGGGCGCCGAAGGCACTGAACGTACTCGTGATGAGCCCCTGCTTGCTTGGCTCCCGAGGCGTCTGCATGCGCTCGGCCTCATCTACATCCGCAGGGGGGCCCTCCTTGATTTGGACGGTGGCCCCCGCCTCTGTCTGGCGGTGCGTCATGGTTACAGCTTCCGTCCAAAGGGCATCGTCGGGCGTAACGTAGAGGGACAAATGGGGGGCAGGTAGTTGAACACGCTCCAGCGCCAGGGGCTCCGCAGTGGTGTTCCGCACCTTGAGCGGCGTGAGGGCCCGATGCAGCCGACGCGGCAAACGGTCAAGGTGAAGCCGACCCGCCGTACGGGTGGCGTAGCAAAGGGTGCCGTCGCGGGTCGACGCCCCAAACCAGGTATCCGACATTTGAAGCGACGGCACCTCCGCCAGCCGCCGGTCCGACTCGACCAGCTCAATGCGGATCCACAGGGGCGTACTCAAATAAAGCGTCACCGCCTCGTCCGGCAATACCGAGAGCGAATGCTCGGGCCGGGCCACCACGGGCCGGTCGGCAAGAGCAGGCCGTAGCGCAACCGATCCCCTCGTACGCCGAACGCTGTACCGGCGCGTCGTCAGGGTCTCCTCCTCAGCATCGAGCACTGCCGCCATGGCATCGTCGGGGAGCGGCACCGTGACATCGCTGCGCTGCGCCATCGGGTCGGCCGTTCCCGAATCGGTCGACGGACGGTGCACGACGCGCCAGTCGCGGGATGCACGATACACCCATAGGGTCGACGGACCGATGTGCCACTCTCCCCCTGTATACTCCTCTATCGAAACAGTCCCCCACCAGGGCGTAGGTTCCGACGACTCAGTCATGCAGCGTTGGCGAAACGGATCCGGGAAAGCACGAACGGTTACTCCTCATCGTCCTCGTCAAACTGGTCGTCACTGTCGCTGCCCTCCCCATAAAAGTCGTCGTCCTCGTAGTGGTCCTCTTCCGTTTTATAAAAGGCATCTTCGTCCTCCCAGTCGACCCAGTCGTCCTCTTCTTCTTCAAATTCCGCTTCCTCTTCTTCGTCGTCGATATCCCAGTTGTCGTCATAGTCGAGTTCCTCCTCATCCTCCGAGTCTCCCTGTAACTGAAATGGATCTGTCATCGTGTAGTCGTTGTGGTAGTTCAAGAGGAAGATGGAAGGGACGACGATGCGTACAGCAACATAGGAGGTAGCCAGACGCCCTACAAGCCCCCCTCCCAGGACGGTCGACCCTAGCGGTACGGTGTCAGCGTGCTGTCGCCTGGCCAGGACGGAATGCCGCCAAAGTACGGGGGGCGATCCAAGGTGGGGTTTGTCCCAATCGCCCGGGGATCATCACGGCGGCGAAGAAGCGTGGGGAGCCGCTCGCCCAGACGCTTCCGGACCTCCGCGTAGTCTGGATCGGTCGCTACGTTGTGAAGTTGATGCGGGTCGCTTCTTAGATCATAAAGCTCCACGGCCGGTCGTTTTGCAAACGACTGCTCGTACAGCTCCTGCAGCCGGGATCGCCCCGAGCGGTGCGCCCAGAGATAAAATTTAGTGGGCCCGTTGTCTGTGTCGCCCAGCCAGCCGTTGTTCGTGGCGGCCCTTCGGTAGTGCGGGGTACCCGCCGGCCACCGATCAGGATAATAGTTGCGAATGTACAAGTAGTCGTCTGTACGAAGGGCCCGAACCGGATATCCGCCGTCGTTGGGACTCTCCTGGGCCGGAGTATGCCGTTCGCGTCCCATGACCACGTAGTCGCGTCCCCTCTCCGGGCGATCGTGCTCGGACGGAACCAGTAGGTCCATCAGAGACTGACCGGTCATCTCCTCGGGCACAGGTACCCCTCCCACTTCGAGAAAGGTCGGCGCAAGATCTGTAAGGTTTACAAATTCGGAGATCGTTCGTCCCGCCTCCACCCGGTCCGGCCACCAAATGGCAAGGGGCACACGCGTGCCAGCGTCGTACAGATTCGCCTTGCCTCGCGGAAAGGGCCAGCCGTGATCGCCACTCATCACGACGATTGTATTCTTCAGTTCGCCGCGCTCGGCCAATGTCTGAAGCAGGCGCCCCACCTCGCGGTCAAATCGCTGCACCTCAGCATAGTAGTTGGCAATGTCCCGTCGAACAGCGGGCACGTCGGGCAGCATGGGAGGCACCTCAACCGTAGCGGGATCGATGCCCATGGCCCGTCGAAGGCTGTCCGAATAGGTACGATGCGGATCGTGACTCCCGAACCAAAACGCAAAGGGCTGGTCCCCCGATCGCTGATCAAGGAACTGCGTAAAGCGGTCAAACGCGGGCCCGGCCGGATTGTGAGACCGATCCCCAATCCGACCCGGCCCCCAGCCCTTCCGGGTATGACCTACCGCGTAGCCGGATCGCTCGGCCAGGAGGGACGGATAGACCTCCACGTCCTCCGGGAACGTCGACCAGAGGTTTGCCGCCGCTCCCAACCGCCAAAAGTCTTGCCCAGCAAGCACCGCCCCTCGTGAGGGAGTACAAGACGGCGAAGACACAAAGGCTCGGGTAAAGAGCACGCCCTCCGCCGCCAGCCGATCAAAGGTTGGGGTGTTAACGGTCGGATCGCCGTAGGCTCCGGCATGGGGATACCCCCAGTCGTCGGCAAAAGCAAAGAGAATGTTCGGGCGCTCCTGGACGTCTTGACGCTCCTGGACGTCTTGACGCTCCTGGACGTCTTGACGCTCCTGGGCGTGGAGTCCGCCGGGCCCAAGATACAGTGCTATGCAAACAAAAAGCAGCGCCCATAGACGTTTCATGGAGTGCAGTCGATCCGTGAACAAGCACTTGGCAAAACTTCTCATCGGGACTTTCGAAGAACGTTGCCATGCGGTTTATATTCAAGTGCAAATTCCCCACCTTCCCAGGCTCGCCCTTTGAGAGAAAAAAGCAATGCAGTCAGACGGAGCCACTCGTAAAGGGCATAATGATCCTGCGTAGTTGGTATTTGTGACTTTATGAGTTTAATCGATGAACCGCCCCCACGGCCCCATTTTCCCCCTTTGAAAAGGGCATAGCGCCGTTGGACTGTGCCTTTGCGAGAATAACCGCAGGAGCGACACCCCCCGGCACTGGATTCGTCTTCTGCAAAGGTCAATATTCTCTGTGTAGCGCTACACAAGGGCATCCATCACGTCCGGCGGACAATCTCACAGTCTAACAGATACCAACGTGCCAAGGACGATTGCGCACTTCGCTACGAGGTTCTTCGAAAAGACTCGTCGCGAGGCGCGTCTCGTGCTCGCCGTCAGGCGGCCGGTGATGCCCCAAATCGGCGCGCCGGCTCCGTCTCTTCTCCATCCCCGAATCGCATCGTCCGGTGCCCCGCCGGCTCCGTCATGATGGAGGGCCCTTAAAATGAATGCCCCCACAAATTCCACTCATAGACACCAGAAGCGCGCGCGGATCGACGAACACCTGCAATGATAATCCGTCGATGAGAATGTGCAGGACGTGATCCGGATGAGAACCCCTCGGAGGAACGGCAACACTTGTGCTGCGCCTCCGAAATTCCACGATTCTTTGCGGCTCTACTGTGGAATTCTCATCCATCCCGTGCGCAATTCCCGTGCTCGGATTTTACGTTGGGGCATGTAGCGTGGCGACATTGCGCTGCTCGAGCCGGTCGACTGCAGATGCACCGGTCGAGACTGCCCCCTCTGCACTGGGCAACAGCGACGCGTGGGGGCGTGTGCACCGTGAGTGACGCTATTGCATCCCAGGAGCTCTACGAACCTGCCCGTTCCGGCAACGCCAACACATCGAACAACCGACGTTCTCATGGAAGTAGGTACCAACGAAGTTCAGGGCACGATCATCGAGGTCGTCGGCCCGGTCGTCGACGCTGAATTTCCAGAAGACGGCGTCCCCGACATTCTGGACGCCCTTCGCGTGGAACGCGACGAGGGAACCGATCTCATTCTGGAGGTGCAGCAGCACCTCGGCGAGCGGCGTGTTCGCGCCATCGCCATGGACTCGACCGACGGCCTGCAACGCCAGCAAGAGATCATCGCCACGGGCCAGCCGATCACGGTGCCCATCGGGGAGGAAATCCGCGGGCGTCTCTTTAACGTCGTGGGCGAACCCATCGACGGCCTTCCGGAGCCCGACGTGGATGAGCACCGCCCCATCCACCAAAGCCCGCCCGACTTCGACCAGCTTGCCGGGTCTCAAGAGATTCTGGAGACGGGCATCAAGGTGATGGACCTGATCCAGCCCGTGCCGAAGGGCGGAAAGGTTGGCCTCTTCGGCGGTGCCGGCGTGGGCAAGACGGTGCTCATCATGGAACTCATCAACAACATCGCCAAGGCGCACGAGGGCCTCTCGGTCTTCTCCGGCGTCGGCGAGCGGACGCGTGAGGGGAACGACCTTCTCCGCGAGATGCTGGAAGCCGGTGTAATGACGTATGGCGATGAGTTTATGGAGTCGATGGAGGAAGGGGGATGGGACCTCGATAAGGTCGACTTCGAGGCCATGAAGGACAGTAATATTTCCCTCGTCTTCGGCCAGATGAACGAGCCCCCCGGAGCGCGGGCCCGCGTGGGCCTCACCGGCCTCACCATTGCGGAGTACTTCCGCGACCTTGGAGGCCGCGACGTGCTCTTCTTCCTCGACAACATCTTCCGCTTTGTGCAGGCCGGATCGGAGATGTCGGCCCTGATGGGTCGGATGCCGAGCGCCGTGGGCTACCAGCCAACGCTCGCCTCCGAGATGGGCGACCTGCAGGAGCGCATTACCTCTACGCAGAAGGGATCGATTACGTCGTTCCAGGCCGTATACGTGCCGGCCGACGACCTCACAGACCCTGCCCCGGCCACCACGTTCGCCCACCTCGACGCTACGACAGTGCTCTCGCGTCAATTGGCCACCCAGGGCATCTATCCGGCCATCGACCCGCTCGACTCAACGAGTCAGATGCTCAACGAGCGGGCGCTCAGCAAGGAGCACTACGAAACGGCGCAGGACGTGAAGGAGATTCTGCAGCGCTACAAGGAGCTGCAGGACATCATCGCCATCCTAGGCATGGACGAGCTGAGCGACGAGGACAAGCAGGCCGTCAACCGCGCCCGTCGCGTGCAGCGGTTCCTCAGTCAGCCCTTCTTCGTGGCCGAGCAGTTCACCGGCCAGCCCGGGAAGTTTGTCTCCATTGAGGAGACCATCCGCGGCTTCCGCATGATCCTCGACGGCGAGCTCGATCACCTGCCCGAGCGGGCCTTCCTCCTGAAGGGAACGATCGACGAGGTCATCGAGGAAGGAGAAGAGATGCTCGAAGAAGAATAACTCCCATTTCGAATTGCGAATGTCGAGGGCCGAATCGCTCCCACGACTCGCAATTCGCAACTCGAAATTTGACATTGACCTATGGCAGACGAACTTGACGTCGACATTGTCACGCCGGACGGACAGACGTTCCAGGGCTCGGCGAACGGGGTGCGCGCCCCCGGCGTGGAAGGGTCCTTCGAGGTGCGCAACGCCCATGCCCCGATGATCGCCGCCTTCGGGATCGGACCGCTCATCGTCAAAACCGACTCGGCCCACGAGTACGCCGACGTACACGACAACCGCATCGTGTTTGCCACGAGCGGGGGCTTTCTGGAGGTCGTGGAGAATCAGGTAACGGTTCTCGGGGAAACGGTGGAGCCGGCATCGGAAATTGACGTCGAGCGTGCCGAAAATGCGGAGGAGCGTGCCCTGCAACGCCTGGAAGATGGCGTGCAGGGCGAGGAGCGGGAAACGTACGAGGCCGCCCTCGAGCGCGCCCGCAATCGTCTTCGCGTCGGGATGGGTCAGGTCGGCACGAAGTCGTAATCGTCCCGGCTGCCTCCAGCCGACAACTCGTGCGCCGTCTCCTCCTACGACCATGGAGCACTGCGGCACGACGGTCTTGGCGGACGCCCCCCACGTGTCGCAGTCCGTCACGGGTGGTCCCCTCGTAGAGCACAGGCGCCCGTCGAATCCCATTGATACCAACTTCGGGAGCTCTATTCCGACAAGACGCAGACTTTCGTAGCACCGTTGGAGTCCAACGGCGCTTCTGGTGCCCTCCTTGACGGCACCGACGATCCGAGAGGCTTTTGCGTATTGCACCGCTGGACCTCCTACCTGAAGTCTTCAGCAGGATGCGGTGTGAGTCTTCAGGAAGCTACCCGGCCCGTCCGTCCGTTTCGGGGGACTCCTTCGTTTCCCGGGGCTCCTCTCCTCCAAACTCGGCGACGACTGTCCGCAACGCCTCGATGCTCACCGGTTTCGCGAGGTAATCGTCCATTCCGGCGCGCAGGCACTCGTTCCGGTCTTCCTTGCTCGCCCGGGCAGTGAGGGCAATAATCGGTACGGGGTCCCCCTCTTCCATCGACCGTATTTCACGGGTTGCCGCAACGCCATTCACCTCCGGCATTTGCACGTCCATCAGCACAAGGTCGAAGTCCTCCTGCTTCCATTTCGTCACGGCCGCCCGTCCTGTGGTCGCCACTGTCACCGCATGCCCCTGTCTCTCTAGCAGCCGAACAATCAGTTGCTGACTGGTCTGGTCGTCCTCGGCCAAAAGCACGCGAAGGGGATGTGTCTCCCCGTCGGTCTGTGCCCCCTCGCTCTTTTCCGCCGTTGCCGATGATCGCGAGGAACCTGCTTCGCCGGTCGTCCCTCTCCTTACACGGTCAAGACAAGTCCGCAACTGGGGTCGTGTAAACGGCTTCAACAGTCGCTCATCGACCGCGGCCCCTGATTCCACGCCGATGTCGGCTTCGGTCATGGCACTAAAGAGAACAATGTTTTCCTGGCCGTCCCTCTTCTCTTCTCGTACCTGCGCCGCCAGCACCCGTCCATCGACCTTCCCGATCGTATCGTCGATCAACACGAGGGCGTACGCCTCTTCGTCTCCGTCCGCTGCTGCTCGTTTCCGAGCTCGGGCCTTCTCTGGTGCGTCTACTAGCGTAGGGTCCACCCCCCACTCCTCCAGCACACGTCCCAGAAGCTGACGAGCCGCATCGTTCTCCATTGCAACGAGTGCCCGCGCTCCGTCCCATTCCTGGAGCGACGGTCGTTCGTCAGTCTGAGACTCTTCTGGGGCCTCTCCGTCTTGCTGACCGGCTTCTCCGAGCTTCACTGTAACATGAAAGGTGCTGCCCTCGCCTACGGTGCTGTCGAGCCAGATCTCCCCCTCCATCAACTCCACAAGTTGGGCCGCAATGACCAGCCCCAGGCCCGTCCCTCCGTACTTTCGGGTGGTGGACATGTCCGCCTGTTCGAAGGCCTCAAAGATGCGTCCCTGCTTTTCAGGAGGGATGCCCGTCCCGGTATCCCGCACCCAGAGGTGTAGCCGAACCGGTGCTCTGGTCTCTCCTGAGTCGGCCGTTCCTTCGGAAGGGGCCGCTGCCTCGCGCTCAATGCCCACCTCGACCTCTCCGGTCTCCGTAAATTTGATTGCATTATCGACGAGGTTCACCAACACCTGCGTTAGACGGGTCGGATCTCCCACGACGCGGTCGGGGACAGCCGGATCTATATCCACGATGAGCTCCAACCCCTTTCGGTGCGCCCGTCGCGCAAGGGTTCGCAGCGTGGGAATTACCTGCTCTCGAAGCGAAAACGTCGTCGTCTCCAGCGTAAGCTTGCCGGCCTCGTTCTTTGAGAAGTCCAGGATGTCGTTGATAATCGACATCAGAGAGCGTGCGGACGACTTCGCCATCGAGAGGTACTGCCGTTGTTCGGTCGTGAGGTCGGTGTCCAGCACGAGCTCAACCATCCCGATCACGCCATTCATCGGCGTCCGGATCTCATGACTCATGTTCGCGAGAAACTCGCTCTTGGCTCGACTGGCTGCTTCCGCCTGTTTTTTGAGCTGCTTCTCCGCATCCAGCTTTTCCCGAATCACCTCGGTCTGCTCCTGCACGGTCCGGCGAAGAGCAATTCCCCAGGACACCGCTCCAAGCCCCAGAACTACCAGCACCACGACGAGCCCCGTCGTATGGCGCCAATCCCACCACGGCGCCGGCTCAACGACCCTAACGTCCGTGGCGTCGCGAAGGGTCAACTCAAACGACTGCGGCGATACTCCCCGGCTCGTCTGATCAACGCGAACATTGTAGATCCCCGTCGCCTGCACCCGACTGCCCGTGCGAATGGACGCTAACGAATCGGCCCCGTTCTCCCCTTGAAGGGTTGCCTCGTACACGTGAGGTCCAGTCCGCAGGGTAAGCACGTGCTGATCGTCGAGCCGAAGGTGATCCAGCAGGGTGGCCTCCAACTGGACCAGATGCCCATCATAGGATGCTCGCAGCGCATTTTTCCCCTGCAGCAAAAACGGAGAGGGGGCCGCCCCCTCCCCACGGACCCGGTACCAGGCATTCTCAAGGATGGGATCGTGCATTCCAGGCGCTTCAAACCCGACGACCGACACCCGATCGCCCACCTCCACAGGACGGTGCTTGCGGGCCTGTACAAAGACTGCCCCCGTGGCGTCCTGTACGTACAGATCCCCACCCGGCGTCTGGTGGGTCACAATTCCTTTCACCCGTGCCATCGACTGGGGACCTTCCTCGGAATCGAAGTTCAGTAGGCGACGAATCGAGTCCGCCGGGAGAGCAAAAGGGGTGTCGGGACCGCGCTCTCGGACGCTGATTGCCGACCAGCCCGGAACGAACATCTTCACCCCAACAAACTGCTCCCGCTCGTTGAACCGAGCACTACACACGCCCCGCACTCGAATGCGAGCGCCGATCAGGTTCTTCGGGGCCCCCTGATCGGAAAACCGGGGTGGAATGTGCAAATCAATCTGCTCCGGTCCCGTATCGAGCGTCACAAACGTGTGCCCCATTCGGTCCTTTTGCAGGGCCTGCACTGTCCCGCTGACAGAACGCCACTGTGCGTCTTCTTCCCCCGTGAGAATCCGCGCGAGGGGAACCGACGGGGCCTTCGGAAGAGGTCCCTTTCCCTGTAAGTGGACCCGCGCCTCTTGAATGACGGGCGCGAAACTTCCCGGTCCACTCACTCCACGAATGGTCACGCGCTGACCGGCGGTCGCACGCGCCCATGAAACCGAATCGGCCGACACGTAAATGCCTCCCGTGTCCCCCTCCACGAACATAATGTCCCATGCCGGATCCACGTAGGTGAGAACTCCCTCAACATGAACGGGATGGCGCCGTTCAGCCTCGGTCTCCGTCATCTGTAATACCGACTCCACGCGCCGGAGTACGGAGGGATCCTCCACTAACGAGGCGGACTGCGGGGACGAATCAGTCCCCAACCGGCGTACCTTTGCCCCTCGTAGATACACCCGATTGGTGCTTCGGGACCGGAACCCAATGACCTCCACCGAATCGCCCTGCTCCACCGTCACGTCACTGGCAGACTGAACCTGAATGGTCCCCGTCTTGTCCCGGAGCCGAAAGAGTAAGCCTCCGGTCCGCCGTGCAACCGTTCCTCGCATCCGAAGGCCGGGCATATCGGCCTGAAACGCAGGATTCTGAACGTGCCGTACGTTGTACGTCGGCGCATCGGAGGCCGGACGCATCACCTGTACTTGCTGCAAGGACGGCACGTACAGTTGGAGCTTGTTGGGGCCATCCGTCACTCGTTCCAAACGAGCAACTGTCCCACGCACCTGGACCTTCGCCCCAACGAGGGTCCGTTCCCCACGCTCCGGAAACCGAAGCACTCGCGTTACAAGCCGCTCCTCCTGACCAACGAGCGTAATTACAAGCCGTCGGGCCTCCGTCTGCACATCGCGAACCACCCCTTCCACCTGAACCCAGTCGGCCGCATGCCGCTCAAGCTTTAGGGACCGGAGGGTTCGCTGGTCGGGACGAGGCAATGACGCCTCGCCAAGCGTCTGGACCTGTACAGAATCGACCCCGATGCTCGGAGACGCGACCACTCCTGTGAGCCGAATACGCTCTCCCACGGACGGCCGGGTCTCCAAGCCGTCGGTGTTCACGTAGAGCCCTCCCGTACGGTCCTGCACAAACAAAAGTCCCCAGCTCGGATCGATATAGGTCACAACTCCCTCCATCCGCACCGGACGTCCGTGTAACGTCTCGTCGATGCTCGCCTGCTCGATCGCGTCGGCAGTGGTATACACCTCGGGGGCCCGCTCGGACTCGCATCCTACCCATAGCATTCCTCCAAGCAAAAGGAGCGCCCCCCAATGCCAGCAAGAACATGCCTTCACGAGCATACCTGTATTCATTCCGGAAAGCTAGAACTGGAAATCATCTCCGCACGACTCCTCTGCTCTTCGATGCCATCGCTCATGCCCGAAATTCTCTTTTTGTGCGTGTCTTCTGCAGTAATAGGGCAAATATCATGCGAAATAAATTACCTCAGTTAAACATTTCCTATCATTTTCTTTCCTCCCCCTTTCTATCTACGCGCATTGCAGCCCTCGCCAGATTCCCCCAGGAAGCCGTCTGCCCGGACACTCATGCTCCTCGATTCGCGACAGGTTTCGTCCGACCGCTGGGCCACTGGACGGAAGAACCACTGCGAACAATCGCCGACCCTCTTTTCGTTCTGATCCGTCCCAATTACATGCCTACCAATCCTCGGGATTTGGAATACGGCCGTCTCCCAATAGACGGGAGGAGCTAATTGATGGGCCTCCCCTCCTTTCAATGCCGAACTCCTCGCCAAGACCGGCGTGGACAGAAGCACTCCAACGGAATATGCGTCCGTCTCATTGCTCTCTTCCTTGAACACTCCGTTCTCATGCGATTTGGGCTTCTCCTTCTGGCCTGTTGTGTCCTCGCGTTCTCTTCTCAGGCCCAGCCTGATCCGGAGCGCCCGCGGGACCAGTTGCTTTCGCGTCCGGCTCTTCAGTCAATCGTGGAGGCCCAAATCGACCGGGACACGGAAACTCTTGTCACAGCACTCAACGCTGACGACCCGGGCGTACGAGCGCGTGCGGCCTTTGCATTGGCATCCGTTCAGGACACGAGTGCTGTCCCCGCCCTTCTGGACCGCCTGCAAGATGGTGTGCCCATCGTTCGTACGGACGCCGCTTTTGCACTCACGCACATGCCCAAGGGGGTGCCTGACGAACGGTTGATGGACGTTCTGCGCTACGAACGGGACCCCGCCATGCAACGCCGCCTGATCGCCGCCCTCGGCCATACGGGAAGTGCCACGTCTCAGCAAGCCCTCCTCGATCTGGGCCTTCCCGACCGGCGAGATCCGGACGTGGCTCTTGCGCTCGCTCGCTACGCCATGCGCGACCTCACGGATGCTCGTGCCACCAACTGGCTCGTCGAGCATCTTACCGCCGACGCTGCCAAGACGCGCCTGCACGCCGCTTACGCGTTTGGGCGAGTCGACTCTCTGGCCACGGGCCGGACCGACACGTTACGCCATGCCCTCGATGCGTACGCTACGAATGATCCGGCGGCCATGTACCTCGTGCGTGCTCTCGGCCGACAGAATGCCCATGCCGACACAGACCGACTCACCCGTTGGCTCCGCGAGGGGGCCGACTGGCGAACGCGCGTAGAGGCTGCACGAGCGCTGGCAGGACTCGACACGACAACCCACCCCGCCCTCATTCGTGCCCTGGACGATCCCCATCCGCTCGTGGCCCGCACCGCTGCTGAGACTCTGGCCGGGGCCGACTGGACGACCGACTCGAACACAGCCATCGGCGTCTGGATCAGTGCCCATCCGGATCGATGGCGAATAATCGCTCCGCTGCTGCGAGGACTGGCCCGGAATGGTCGTCCGGGACGGGTTCTGAAGATTATAAAGCAGTGGCGCAACAATGCCTCTCCCTTCGCCTACGCCGCGGCAATACCAGCCCTGCCCCCCCTCGACCGTCCGGTGGCCGACTCCCTCCTCGTCGCTGCCACGCAACACGACGATTCGCGCATCGCTGCAGCGGCCGTACAGGGAATGTCGACTCGATGGAACCGCGTTCGTCCCGACAACGCCGACCTCTACTTTGATGCCCTTTCCAGCGCCGTGCGCCGCGGCGATCCGGCCCTTCTCTACCACGGGGCCTCTGCTCTCACCGATTCGCTCTTCGTGGCCCGCGGCAGTGCCGACACTCTTGTCGCCACATACCGCACGCTCTCGATGCCCGAAGACCTGGAGGGCATGACTGCTACGCTGGAAGCACTGGGCGACATTGGCTCCTCCACGTCACACTCGGTTCTCCGCAAGGCCCTCGACCACCCTCATCCTTCCATCCGACAGGCCGCCGCTACCGGTCTTTCCCAAACAACTGATACCACTGTCAGGGCCGATCCGCGCCCCCTTCCAAACACGCCGACCCTCGACTGGGATTTCCTCCGCTCCCTCGGCCCGGCCCCCCAACTCGTCCTTTCGACAGACCGTGGGGAGATCACAATCGAGCTCGATCCCGAACAGGCCCCGCAGACCGTGCAAGCAATCTGCCGCTTCGCTCGAAAGGGTCGCTACGACGGCGTACCGTTCCATCGCGTCGTCCCTAATTTCGTAGTGCAGGGCGGAGACTTTGCACGGCGGGATGGTTTTGGGGGACCCGGCACGTTCCTCCGTACCGAAATCACACGCCTCGGGCATCGGCGCGGCACGCTCGGCATGGCCAGCGCGGGCAAAAACACGGAGGGCAGCCAGTTCTTCATCCCTCACAGCCTGCAGCCCCACCTCGATGGGCACTACACGTCGTTCGGGCACGTGGTGGAGGGCATGGACGTGATCGATCAACTCCGGGTGGGCGACCGCATTACGGAGGCAACAGTCTCCGACACAGCGCCATAGACGCCTCCCCGATCAGACCCGACTGCACCTGCCCCTGCGGCTACTCATTTCGTCAAACAACGGCAATACGCCCAGCAGCAACTTAGGCTTCTAAAGTGCGTAAAACGCGTACAAAATCTGTATGACCGTGTCTTACTGTGCTGGTCCTGTCTCCCTCCCATTGCCGTTGCTTTAGCCCAATGTCTCCCCTCTCTTCCGAAAGACAGGAATCGCACGGCTCTCCCTCTTCAGAAGACCTCTCCGCTTCGAACGATCAACATGAAGCCCTCTCCCAGGAGGCCCCTTTCAACGAGAAGGCCTCCTCCATCCCCAAACAAAACATGTCTGTACATGCAAATCTCCCGGTCTCGCTTCGCGGTGACCAGGCGCCTCCCTTTTACTCGGACAGCGAGATGAGCAGTCGGATCCGCGAGCTCGAATGGGCGGACACCCTGCTCGGGCCGATCGCAAGCTGGCCCCCGGAATTAAAAAACGCGGTCGACATTATGCTTGGTGCGAAAGAGGCCATCAGTATCTACTGGGGACCCGACCACCTCCTCCTCTACAACGACGCGTGGCGGGAATTTATCGGAGACAAGCACCCAGACGCACTGGGACAACCGGCCCGCGAAGTGTTTCCAGAACTCTGGGAGGCGATTGGCCCAAAACTCGCTCATGTACTTGCCGGGGAAGGGGCCGCGTACGAACGCGAACAGCGACTGCCGTTGGAACGGGACGGCCGCCTCGAGGATACGTGGTTCGACTACAGTTTCAATCCAATTCCAATGGCCGACGGCTCCGTCGGCGGTGTGTTGAACATCGGGACAGAGGCCACCGAGCGCGTCAAGGCTGAATCGGCTCTTCGGCAGAGCGAGGAGTTTCACCGACTGGCCGCCGAGGCTGGAAATATGGGCACCTGGAGCGTGAATCTTGAAACGGGAGATGCCGTCCTCTCGCCCCGAATGGCTGAACTGATGGGGTACGCACCCAACGAGCACGAGGCCGCCCCAAGCCATTCCGCACCGGGGCATTGGCAGCAGAAGGTGCCCCGAACGGCCTGGATGGGCTCCGTCCACCCCGAAGACCGGGCGGTGCTGGAGAAAACCATCGACACTGCCCGCGAAACGAAGGGGCCGTCCGATCTGGAATTTCGCGTCCAGCACGATGACGGGGTTCGATGGCTTTACGCACGGGGAGAGGTAAACCAGGAGGGACCGGAAGAGGGACCTCGTCTCCAAGGGGCCTCCATCGACATCACTCGGCGACGCGAGCTGGAAGAAGCACTCGTCGGGACCACCGAAGCGGTACGTCGGGACATTGGGCGCGAGCTCCACGATGTCTTGAGCTCAGACCTGGCGGCTCTTGCCATAAAAACCGACAATCTCGTGGGCAAACTAGCCCAGAAGGACTCCTCATCCGGATCTATTCCTCCCGAGGAGACTCTTCCCGCGGAACTGGGCGACACACTCGATGAGATTGCCGAAGGCATCCGGACGGCGACCAGACGGACCCGCAATCTCTCCCATGTGCTTATGCCCGCGGCCCTTCAAGAGGAGCACCTCGCTGCCGCCCTTGAGCACCTGTGTCACGAACAGGGGGAGCTGGGCCAACCTGCCCCAATCTTCGAAGGCGACCGAAAAGAAACGCTTCCCGAACGCAACGAGACGGCAATGCACCTCTACCTTATCGCCCGGGAGGCAATGACGAATGCGCAGCGCCATGCCAAGGCTGAGCACATCTGGGTTCGCCTCTTCCAGACAAAAGAGGCACTGACCCTCACCATCCGGGACGATGGAGACGGTCTCCCCAGGCAGACGGACTCACAGGACGGAATCGGCCTTCGAACCATGAAGCATCGCGCTGACCTCATCGGGGCCTCCCTCCAGGTCACGCCTTTGGAGGAAGGAGGAACGTTGGTCCGGTGTGCACTGCCCCTCTCCCGAGCCAAAGACAAATAGTCCGGACGTCCGGCAGTTTTCGAGCAGCAGGCTGTCCAATCCGGGTTTCGACCGCGAGTACGCCAAGCGTTCCCACCACAGAGAGGTCCAGCCTCTACGCGGATCGGCACGGACCCGGGTGAGGGGATCGTCTGGAGCACAGCAGACAAGGAGGTTACGAGAAACCACCAGAAGACAAAGCAAACGACTGGCCAAGGCCCCGTACTTGAGAGGAATGAGGTCGAATTCAATAAAACAAATCCTCCATCTCCTCATCCGGATCCGCTGACGACTCCGCCGTCCCATTCGTGGCCGGGTGCGCGCGCAACGCGTCGTAAAAGCCCTGATCGTACGTCCGCGTCTTCACGACAATCGGCATCGGTACGGCGTGCCCCAGAAGAAGTGCCTGCTGCTTCGCGTCGAGAGAAGCCAGGATCTCGCGCAGCGAAGAGGCATCGCTCGTGCCCACGAGGGCGGCGCCGATGTCCTTATCGTCGCTCAGCTTGGCGACCATCTTCGTGCCGATCTGACTGAGCACCTCCTCGTCAATAGCGCTCGGCCGCTGGTCCACCACCAGCAGGCTCACGAAAAACTTCCGCATCTCGCGCGCAATCTTGCCGAACGGCGTCTCGTGGGCGATGCCCGGTTCGAGGAATTTGTGCGCCTCCTCGATCGTAATCATGAGCGGCTGCGGCTTGTCGGCCTCGTTCTGGGTCTGCCGGTATCGGTTCGTCTTCTCCTCGTACGCTCGCCGGATGCGCCGGGTGAGGGCATTGGCCACCAGCAGGTACACCTTCAGGTCGTCGTACCGGCCGAACTCCAGCACCACCGAGGTGCCCGACTCCAAATTTTCGAGCAGGGCATCCAAAACGTCGTAATCGTCGGGCGAGGGGCGGGTGGTAAAGAAGTCGTACTCCTGAAATGGCGCCAGCTTGCGCCGCAGCGCCTCGATCGAGCTTCTGTGCGCCCCGGTCTCGTCGGCCAGCCGTTCGAAGTCGTCGGTGGACTGTGCCTCCAGGAGCGTGGTGAGCCACTGATCGCCGTACTGGTTCTTGAGGAGATAGCTGCTCTCGGCGGCGGTGGAATTGAGGTTGAGCGTGTCGCGGAGGGGCAGGATGTCGGCCGGGCGAATCTGGTCGGCGTGGAGGTGCACCTCGTAGTCCGGCGTGTGGCCGCGGTCGCGAGTCGTGGAGGGATCGAGCGAGAAGAGGCTCACCATGCTCGGGAAGAGGTCGCGAAGGCCCTTCACGAACATAGACTGCCCGTCCTCGCCTCCCTCCGCCTGACTCCCGTAGCCGTACTCGGAGTGCATGTCGAACACGAGGTTCACGGCCCGCCCGGTCACGATCGTCCCCGCCAGCAGCAGGCGCGTGAGGAACGTTTTTCCGGTCCCCGTCTTGCCGAAAATGGCGTTTGAGCGCTCGGCAAACTTCGACAGGTCGATGCACACCGGACTCTCCTCCATCCCGATGGGATGCCCCACGTGGAAGTAGGTGCGCCCGTCGTCCCACGTCTCGTCGCCGAACACGCGCGCCACGTCGTCGGCCTCGGCCTGCGCCACCGGCGAGAAGTGCGCGGGAATCGTCTTGACGGATTTCGGCTCCTCGTCCGACAGCTCCGGATGGTCGGCATTGGGCATCATGAGCATGGGCTTCAGCTGCACCGTCACGTAGGTGCCGGAGCCCTGCATCACCTCGCGCAACAGGTCGTCGGACGGATCGGGCGGATTGAGCAGAATCTGCTCGTTGGCCGCCTCAATCTCCACGTCCGTGATCATGCAGAAGAAGTCGAACTGCTCGCCCTGAATCACGACGAAGGTGCCCGCGACAACACTCTCGACGGACTCGGAGGGATCGAGCTTCATCTCGATGCCCTCGTTCAGCGAGCCATGCGTGATGACGCCGATGTGCTGGGTCCGGAAGCTCGACTCTTCAAACATGCGTAGATGCAACTACGAGCAGGGAGATGAACGAGACGCTCCTTGTCACGAAGAGGAGGATGGGGAGGGCTCTTTTCCGTTGAGCGGTTCCCGGCGGCGCGGACCGTCCGTAGCGCGGCGGGTGAGGAAGAGGCCGAGGGCCACCAGCAGGATCTCACCGATGAGGCCGAAGAGAAAGCGGCGGGTCATGCTCTTGAGCACGCGGGGCAAGAACCGGATGGCCGCGTAAAACCCGAGGATGCCGAGGGCTCCCTGGAAGAGACGCGTGAGCCAGTCGGGGGTGTCGAAGCGTTGGAAGATCATGGCAGAGAGGTGGGAATCAGAATAGATCGTTGAGGACAACGTGGGAGCAATGAGCGAATCGGACCTGACCAAGCCGAGGATCGAAGATCGAGAATCGAAGGAGACGAGAGGCGAAAGGCGATGGGAGAAAGGCGTCTTTCGTTTCGGTGTGGGGTGATCGATCCTCAACCTTTGAGTCTCAGTCCTCTTCGCCCTTTTCCTCTCGCCTATCACTCCTCGTCACTGGCGAGCTGACCACATGCCGCGTCGATGTCCTGTCCCCGACTCTGCCGCACCGTCACCGTCACGCCCTCCTGCACGAGCACCTGCACAAACCGGTCAAGCTGCTCCTGGCTCGTGCGCTCGAAGTTGAGCCCCGTCACCGGATTGTACATGAGGAGATTGACCTTGCTCGGCGCCCAGCGCGCGACCTCCGCAAGATTCCGGGCGTCTTCTTCGCTGTCGTTCACGCCCTTAAAGAGGCAATATTCGTAGGTAATCTGGCGACCGGTCGTCCGCGAGTAGTACTGAAGCGCCTCCTTCAGTGCCGGCAGGCTCGTCTTTTCGGCCTCATTCACCGGCATGATGCTGCTGCGCGTCTCGTTGTCCGGCGCGTGCAGCGACACTGCCAGGTTGGTACGCAGTTGGTCGTCGGCCAAATCCTTGATGCGACGGGCAAGCCCGACCGTCGACACCGTAATCTTCTGCGCCGAGAGGTTGAGGCTGTCCTCGTCGGTCAGGATGTCGATGCTATCAAGCACAGCATCGTAGTTGAGCAGCGGCTCGCCCATGCCCATAAAGACGACGTTCGTCACGGGTCGCCCGAAGCGCTCCTCGGCCACCTCGTTCATGTGCCACACCTGATCGAAAATGGCCCCCGGCGTCAGGTTTTCGCGGAAGCCCATCAGGCCGGTCGCGCAAAACTCGCAGCCCATCGCACAGCCCACTTGGCTGGACACGCACACCGTGAGGCGTTGTGCTTCGCCCCGCTCGTCGATCGCCGGAATGAGCACCGTCTCCGCCTCCCGCCCCGACGGCAATTGGAAAAGCGCCTTCACCGTCTGGTCGGCCGCCTGTTGCTGCTCGACAATTTCGATATCCTCAACGGTCGCCTGTCGCTGCAGCCCGCGGCGCATCCGTTTCGGCAAATTCGACATTCGCTCGAAATCGGAAACGCCCTTTCCGTACATCCAGTGAAAAAGCTGCTCGCCGCGATAGCGCGGTTCGCCATGCTCGGCCACGAAGTCCGCTAGGGCTGCACGGTTCATCGTCTTCAGATCCACGCGGTCGTCGGCGGTGCCAACAGTATGTGAAGCAGTCTTGGGTTTCGGCATATCAACAAACGGAACGCCAAAGGGAAGGGGGACGTTTCGGGGGCGTCGTCATTCGATGCTTCGCTCCTGTGCCGTCCCATGCTCTCTTAAGCATACACCTGTTGCGATTCGACAGTCAATGTGTATCTTTGAAATGCAGTGTCATTCCACCGGGCCCCACGCCCCGTGAGCGGGACCTACACGCGGCGCTTCCGCCCCACTCCCTCCACTGTTGCCTGGCGCCGCCGATACGTCACATGCCCCCCTGCTGCGGACAGGACTGTCCGAGCGGGAACCGCGTTGACGGTTTCGCCCTCAGGTGACGCGGAGCTGCGGTGGAGTTCCTCCCGAACACAGCTCGCGGCACGCTCGAGCGGCCCTCTTCCACCTTCTTTGACTCTCATATTTCGCCTCTTTCCAATGCGCGGACTCCTCATCGTCCTGCTTTCCACCTTCCTCGTCTGTCCCGCCTTCGGGCAATACGTCTACGGAGAAGCGGGCCTGACCGTCCCCACCGGATCATTCTCCTACGCCAAGACGGGATTTCAGGCCGGTGTCACCGGTCGGCTTCCGATTCAGGAGTCGGACGTGGACGTTTCGGCCACCCTCCGGCTCGGATACAACGTCAGTCCTCTCCCGCAGGGAGAAATTCGACGCATTACGGGCATTCTCGGACCTGAAGTGAGTTACACGCAGGGCCAGCTCTTCACGAAGGTCCAAATCGGAGGAGGACGAAGCATTCTGGTAGAGGAAGAGCAAAATCAGGCCTGGATCTTCCGATCCCGAGTCGCAGCCGGTGTCGAGACATCGTCCGGAAGCCAGCTCGCGCTTGGCCCTACCTACACCATCACGACCAACGAAGAATCCTGGTGGGGCATTTCGTGCTCGTTCAGCTTCTAGGAACCGTTTGATTGTTGACCGTTGTGCGGTTGGGGACTGTACTTCAGTGCATGTGCCCCCGCGGGGGAACCATCACATTCCTTGACCGCCCCTCCCATCCTACGTCTCAAAGAACGGCTGCCGTACCTGCCAGACCGCCAGCCCAATCATGAGAATTGCAAACCCGCCCGTCACTGCCAGACACACCGCCGGCCCGGCCAACGTAGCAGTCTCTGTCGCAAAGCCATGCAGTCCGTGCCGCAGGCCACTCACGGCGTAGGAGACCGGATTCCCCCACACGAGCCATTGCAGTACAGGAGCCGCCCCCTCTACCGGAAACATTGCCCCCGAGAGAAACCAGAGCGGCAGCAGGAAGAGGTTCATGACGGCGTGAAATCCCCGCGTCGTGTCCATCCGCCAGGCAATGGCGACTCCGAGCGCCGTAAACGCCAGCCCCGTGTTTAGGCAGATCGCAGCGACCATGGCAATGCCGCTCCCCCCCGGCGAGAGATCAATGAGAGGAAGGGCCCCCAGAAACAGCAGGGCCTGTACGGTCGCGAGTAGCGTGCCCCCAAGGACTGTCCCAAAAACAAGCGCCGTGCGGGGCGTGGGGGCAACCATCACGGCCTGTAAAAACCCAGACGTTCGTTCCTCAACGATGGAAATCGTCGAAAAGATGGCCGTGAAAAGAAGAACGAGGGCCAGGATTCCTGGAAACAAGAAAGACACGTAGCTTTCGCCGACGCCGCCCGGCGGACGAAAGGTATTTTGAAATCCCAGTCCTAGCAGCACCCAAAGCGCAAGGGGCTGCGCGAGTGCTCCCAACACGCGACTCCGGTCACGCACAAACTTCAGCATCTCTCGACCGGTGAGGGCCCCAATGGTACGAAGTGCCTGCATTTCGTCTAAGGTGTGGACGTATGAGCGTGGGGGAATGAGTACGTGAAGCAATCCGGTGAGGTACGGTACCGGTACCTCGCGTTCATCAGGACGGCCCTTCGGGATCAGCGTTGCGCGTAAGCACCTTCTCCCGGGAGTCCCCCGGCAGAACCCCTGCGTGGACCATGAACACGTCTTCCAGCGTGGGCGTGCGGATTGTTGCACTGCGGATATAGTTCCCCAACGCCTCGTACAACGCCGACAGGAACGAAGGAGGATCCGACGGAGCTACCTGCACCATCGCGCCTACGATGCGCGTTGAGACCCCGAACTGTGCATCAATCCGGTCGCGGAGCGCGGTGGGCTTATCGGTGTCGAGCCACAGCGTCTCACGTCCCAGCTCGGCCTTGAGGGCTGCCGGCGAATCATCGGCAACGAGCCTCCCCTCAGACAAAATGCCCACCCGGTCGCACCGCTCGGCCTCATCCATGAGATGGGTCGCCAACAAGAGGGTCGTGCCCTCAACCTCCCGCAGACGTTCGATGGCGGCCCAGAAGGCTCGGCGTGCGCCCGGATCGAGGCCCGTCGTGGGCTCGTCGAGCAGCAGGAGCTCGGGACGGTGCAGAAGCCCCCGGGCAAGGTCTGCACGCCGCCGCAATCCGCCCGATAGCTCGGACACTGGATCGTCAGCCCGATCTGCTACGTCGAGCCGTTCCAAGAGCGTGTCGATTCGGGCCTGCCGATCCGCGCCGTGCAGGCCATAAAGCGCGCCCTGAATGCGCAGATTCTCTCGTACAGTCAGGTTCTCGTCGAGGGCAGGCTCCTGAAAGACCACCCCCAGCATTTGTCGCACGGCATCCGCCTCTTCGCTCGTATCCCGGCCGAACACGCGGGCCTCCCCGTCCGATGGAGGCATGAGAGTACTCAGAATTCGGAACAATGTCGTCTTGCCGCTGCCATTTGGGCCTAGAACGCCGTAGAGCGTCCCTGGCGCGACCCGCAGCGACACGTCCCGCAGGGCCTCGTGCGTGCCGTAGCGGTGCGTGACGCCCTGAATGTGAACGGCAGGAGCGGAAGCCATAAACGGTGGTTGGAAATAGATCTCGTGATGCGTGATTCGTAAAGCGTGACTGCGAGCATCTCTCACGCATCACGCGTCACGGCTCACGTTAAACGAACCAGTCGACCATCAGCAGCGCCACGAGGGCCGGGACGTAAAGCACCGACGCTTTCAGAACGCGCTTCGCCTTTTGGCCCGTACGCTCTCCGTAGAAGACAATCGTCGTCCACAGAAACCAAAGTCCCAGGGGCACAGCGCCGACCCCGTAGATCCAGCCGGCACTGCTGACCATGGTCGGAAGCACACTCAGCGGCAAGAGCAAGGCCGCAAAGCCAATCATTTGCCGGGCCGTCGAGTCGCCCTCCGGCTCCACCACAGGCAGCATAGCATAGTCGCCCCGCTCGTAGTCGTTTCGGTACATCCAGGCCAGGGACAAAAAGTGCGGCATCTGCCAGCAGGCCAGAATGCCAAAAACGGCCCACCCCCCCGCCCCGAGATGTCCCGTGGCAGCTGTGTACCCCCCAAGCGCTGGCAGTGCTCCCGGCACGGTCCCAATCAGGGTATTCCACTTCGTCACCCGCTTGAGTGGGGTATACACGAAGAGATACAATACCGCCGTGAGGGTGGCAACGACAGCCGTGATAACGTTGACGAGCGGACACAAAATCCCGACGGCCGTGCATACCATCGCAATGCCAAGCCGACGGGCCTCCGTGGGGCTCACCCGCCCCGCCGGCAACGGACGCGCCGCCGTACGCTTCATCTGCGCATCGTAGCGTCGCTCAAACAAGTGATTGAGCACGCCTACTCCCCCGGCACAAAGCGCCACCCCAAGCATGGTCCACAGCAGCGTCCAGCCATCAATCCCCGTGGGCGACCCGACCAGAAATCCGGCAAAGGCCGACATGGTGACGACGGACGAGATTTCCGGTTTGGCGAGCTCCAGGTAGTCTCGCAGCACCCCCCCTACCGATCGCTTCCCCGTCACGGTCACATCCTCAGATGCAGACACGGCCGTCACGGACGAAGACGACCGATTTGAGGAATCAGCCATGGGTCAAGCAATCGTGGAGCAAACAATGAGAAAAACGAGGGAAGCGTTACGACTCCGTACCGGCCAGTGCCGGCTCGTGAGATGTTGAATTCACAGACGGGGCTGACGATCCCTCCTCCGAAGGCCGGGCCACCAAAAGGGTCGTAACAATCGACGTTCCAAACAGCAAGGCGCCCACCACGAGATGCCCGACGGTGAGCAGGACCGAGAAGAGGCTGAGTCCACTCTGCGGCTCCGCATACAACATCACGAGCAGCGCGGCCAAGCCAAGGATAAACTGCAGTCCCATTGCCCCCAGCAGCGACCAGGCGGCTCGCCGCACCGTCGGAATGTCGTCGAAGTTCTTTTCGGCCGCGACGAAAACCGACAATACCAATCCCACCACCACAAACGCCCCGGTCACGTGGAAGGCCGTAAATCCGGGCGATACCCCCCCGCCGCTATGTCGCAGCAGGGCCCCGAGTACAATTTGCAGGTAAATCCCCCCCGTGGCGGCGTAGGCCATCCTGCGCAGCCACCGCCCCTTCGTCCCCGCCGGCAAAACGCCACGGCTCTTCCGCCACGTCTCAGTGGTAAACAGCGTCATCGCCACGAGGAGAGCAAAGAAGAGCTGCGCGACGCAGGCGTGAACGGCGGCCAGGTCGATCGACACCCAAAGGACCCGAAGCCCCCCGAGAATGCCCTGCGCAACCACGAGCACCACGGCGGCAACGCCCAGCTTGCGCATCCAGGCCCGAGGATCGGACCACCACGTCCATCCGGCCAGAACCACCGTCATCATCCCCACAAGGCTCGCAATGAGACGATGGCCGTGCTCCGCAAGATAGGCCGGCACCGCCCACCACTCGTCCACTGGGTTTAGGAGGTTATAGGACCCGAGCGACGTGGGCCAATCCGGAAATGCCATGCCGGCCCCAATGCTGGTGACGACGCCTCCCCAACTAATCAAAAGGACGGTGGTAAAAACGGTAAGCCACGAGAAGCGACGGCGCCAAGCCCAGTGCAAATCAGACGACGATGACGTAGCAGTACTCATGGAACGGGTGGTGCACCACGGAGATGACAGCGGGATTTTTCGTCTTCATTTCCACCGTTTTCTGGCACGGAAGGGGGGGCTCTCGGTTCCATGAAGCAGCCGCGAACGGAACCCGTCCGATGAGCACTGGCGATCGGTGCCTCGTACGCGTCCCGTTCTCACAACTCGCCCCTTTTTCGCTCTCCCTCCCTTGCCATGTCCACGAACGGTACTCTCATTGCCTCCATCTCCGGCGTCCGCGGCATCGTGGGCGACGGGCTCGACCCCTCCGTCCTCGTTCGATACGCCGGCGCCTACGGCTCCTGGTGCTACGAACGCGCCCAATCCGAAGAGCGTGCTCCGCTTGTGGTCGTGGGACGCGACGCACGCCCCTCGGGCGAGGCCTGTGCCCAAATCGTCATTGGGACGCTGCGCGGCATGGGCTGCGACGTGCTGGACATAGGACTGGCCTCTACCCCCACCGTGGAGATGGCCGTGCTGGACAACAACGCGGCGGGGGGCATCATCCTCTCTGCCTCTCACAATCCCGAAGAGTGGAACGCCCTGAAGCTGCTCAACGAAAAGGGGGAGTTTCTGACCCCGGAGCAGGGAGATACGATTATCGATCGGGCCGACGCGAGCGACGCCTCTCCGGTGCGGTACGGCGACCTGGGCAGCTACACCACACGGGACGCGCTCCCCGATCACATCGACGCCATCCTGGCACTTGATCTCATCGATCCTCAGAAGATTGCCGCGACGAATCTCTCGGTCGTCGTCGATGGCATCAACTCCGTAGGAGGCATTGCGTTGCCGCGCCTGCTTCACCGCCTCGGCGTGGCGGAGGACAACGTCCATTGTCTTAACTGCGAGCCTACGGGCCAGTTTGCCCACCCGGCTGAGCCGCGACCCGCGCACCTCACAGAGCTCACGAACGCTGTGCCGGAACTCGGTGCCGACCTGGGCCTCGCCGTGGACCCGGACGCCGACCGGCTTGCCCTCGTGGACGATCAGGGGCGGTTCGTGCTCGAGGAGCTTACGCAGGTTCTTGCCGCCGACTTTCTCTGGCAGCACCGCAAGGGGCCATTCGTCACCAACCTCTCCTCCTCCCGCGCCATTGAGGATGTGGCCGCCAAGCACGACCAGTCCGTCTACCGCTCGGCCGTCGGCGAAATCAACGTCGTGCAGCGCATGTACGAGGTCGACGCCGTACTTGGGGGCGAGGGTAACGGCGGCGTCATCGTTCCCGACCTCCACTATGGTCGCGATGCACTGGCCGGCACTGCTTTTGTCCTTCAGCACCTGGCCGAGACGGGGCAGCCCCTGAGCGCCCTCCACGATGCGCTGCCGCACTACGCCATGGTGAAGGACAAGCTGCCCCTTCCCGACCTTCCCCCCGAACGGCTCCTCACGGAACTGGGCCACGAATACGAGGAAGCCGACACATCTACGATCGATGGGCTCAAAATTAACTTCCCCGACCGCTGGGTGCACATGCGTCCCTCCAACACCGAGCCCATCCTCCGCGTCTACGCCGAGGCCCCGACCGAGGACGAGGCCCAGGCCCTCGCCGACCGCTTCAAAACCGAGCTCCGCGATCTGATTGAAGCCCTCGAAGCGGCGTAGCGTCGTGATGCGTGAGCCGTGATCGGGGAACCGCTCTCACGCGTCACGTCCTCACGGCTCCCGACTCCCGATTCACGCATCATAGGAAAAGAAGCCCTCGCCCGTCTTGCGTCCGAGTTGGCCGGCCGTCACCTTGCGGCGAAGGAGGGGACACGGACGATACTTGTCGTCTCCCAGCTCCTCGTGGAGAACCTCCATGATGTGGAGACACACGTCCAGTCCAATGAAGTCGGCGAGCGTGAGCGGCCCCATCGGGTGATTCATGCCGAGCGTCATCACCGTGTCGATGTCGTCCGGGTCGGCCACGCCCTCCATCACGCAGAACACGGCCTCGTTAATCATCGGCATCAGCACACGGTTCGACACAAAGCCGGGATAGTCCTCCACCTCCACTGGCTTCTTGTCCAGTTCCTCTGCCAGTCCCGACACGGTGTCGAACGTGGCCTCGCTCGTCCGCTGGCCGCGCACCACTTCCACCAGGGTCATGACAGGCACAGGATTGAAGAAGTGCATCCCGATCACCCGCGCCGGCCGCTCGGTCTGCGCCGCAATCCAGGTGATGGAAATCGAGGAGGTGTTGGAGGCGAGAATGGCGTCATCGGGCGCGTGGCGGTCGAGCGTGCCAAAGATCTCGGCCTTCAGCTCCTGCTCCTCCGGCACGGCCTCCACCGCAAGCCCCACGTCGGCGACCCCTTCCGCCGTGTCGGTGGTGGTCTGCAGCCGATCCAGTGCCTCCTCCCGTTCGCCCGATCCAATCTTGTCCTTATCCACCTGTCGATTCAGATTCTCCTCTATGGTCGTCACGGCGGCGTCGAGCCGGTCCTGATCAACGTCAATGAGGGTCACGTCGTGGCCGTGCAGGGCAAACACGTGGGCAATGCCGTTTCCCATCGTGCCGGCACCTACGACGGCGGTCTGTTGAATGCGAGACATGGATACAATCAGAAAGAGCTGTGTGTGAGAGAATCGCGTGTACCGAAAGAAAAGAAAGCGCTTCCGTCCCTGTCGACTTCCGCGAGACGAATTTCCGGTGGGCTCTTCCGGTTCCCGGCCGCCCCCCGGCACACAGCGCCTACCGCGACAGCAAATTCGATTCGTCGGACGTACGAAGATCCTCCTCCACCTTGCGTTCGAGTCGCTGGTCGGGATTGACGTCGATCTGCTGTGCCTGTTCGACAACCGGACTGGCAGGTCCCTTCGGCGCGTGCGGGGCAGCATCGCCGGCCCGGTAGAGTTGAAGCCGGTAGGTCGGCTCCGGCATTTCCACGTCGTGCTCATCGTAGGCCTGTTTCACGAGACGAACCGCCTCGCTCTGCACCTTGTGAAAGTCGGCCTGATCCTGATCCACCCACCCGTGGAGGCGCACAATCACGGCCGAATCGCCCAGTTCCCGGACCCGAGCGAAGGGCGGCGGTTCGGCCAAAACGCCCTTCATCGCATCGAGCGTGTCGATCCCCACCTGCTGCACCTCCGTGAGGTCTTCCTCCACGCTTACCCCAACGTCGAAAGAAAAAAGCCGCTGGGCATTGAGCGTGTAGTTGGTAATTACGCTTTTGAAGACCGTAGCGTTTGGCAGGCGCACGTGGTTGCCGTCAAACGTGAGGAGAACGACCTCGCGGGCCGTGAGCCGCACGACACGGCCTTCCTGATCGGCCATCGCCACGACATCGTTCACCCGAAAGGGCTGCCGGACGCTCAGCAGGACACCGGCCAGGTAGTTTTCAATGATGTCCTGAAACGCAAAGCCAACAGCCAAGCCCGCCACTCCCGCCGTGCCGAGCAGTGCCCCCACCAGCGAGGTCACGCCCAGCAGGTCGAACGTCACGACGAGTCCCACGAGCGCCACGGCGATCTGGACAATGCGCCGCACGAGCCCCCACGCCAGCGGGCTCACGCGCATGCGCTCCGGCACGCCCCATCCCCCAATCCACCGTGCCGTGCCCATTGTGACCAGGATCACGACCAATGCCAGGAGTCCCACCGGCAGGAATTCGATGAAGGCAGTCCCATAGCTCTGCAGCCGCGAAAAGGCGGGCGTCACCCGGTCTGCGAGATCCGTCTGGGCCGACACGTCGTTTGCCACGTAGAGAACGCCGGGGAGCGACCGGGCCAGTTCCGCCGCCTCATCGGCCTGTTGAGGCTGCACTACACTTCCCTCCAGGTGCACCACGCCCTGCTGCACACGCACCTGAATGTCGCGAAAGGCCTCGATCTGGTCGTAGAGGCCTTGCAACCGCATCTCCAAAACTGCATCCGCCGAGTCGGGCGCCGTTGCGACGGGGGCCACCCTCCCCGTGTCGGCCGAAATGGACGGGGCCTGCGCCTGTACGGGACGCCCCTCCCCGAACAGAATCCCCAGGCTTACGCCAAACGCGAGGAGCACACGAAGAGAGAACGACATCAATCGAGAGGCTCAAACAAGGAGGACGCAGAGACCGCATTCTAACACGGCGTCCGCGCAGGTGCAAGTCGCGCATCCAGCTGGCCGCACACGCGACAAGACGGAGTCCACATGCCCCACCTCCGTGCGTTCTCCCGTCTACGCCCACTCCCCCTGCAGCGTGAGTACCAGCGACCGGGCGCCCCCGTTGTTTCTGTGCTCGTTCAGGTAGATGCCCTGCCACGTGCCAAAAGCCACCGCCCCATCTTGTACCGGGACGGAGAGACTCGTGTCGAGCATCGACGCCTTGATGTGGGCGGGCATGTCGTCGGGGCCCTCAATCGTATGCTGGTAGTACGGCTGATTCTCGGGCACCATCTCGTCGAAGTGCCGCTCCAGATCGCCGCGTACGGCAGGGGCCGCATTCTCATTAATGGTGAGTGAGGCCGAGGTGTGCTGGAGAAAAACGTGAAGCAGTCCCACGCGCACGTCCCGAATCTCAGGAAGCGCGGCCAAGACCTCGTCGGTCACCAAGTGAAAGCCGCGCGATTTGGGGTCCAGAGTGATCGTCCGCTGAAGCCAGTCCATACAGAAGAGCCATCGGTTATGAAGAGTCGAAGCGCTACGAACGGGGATGCACGTCTACCCAGACAGGAAAATGATCGCTGGCGGACACGGCGGTCGTATCTCGCGACACAGGGCGCCAGACCCCACTGGTATCAATCGACAGGGTGGCCGACGGTAACACGTAATCCACTCGGCTGCCCCAGCGGGCCGTATCGTTCGGATCGAGGCTGGGAAAAGCGGCCTGTCCGGCGGGGGATGCCGTCGGAGCCGGCCCGCCGTGGACGCGTCCATGGCTCACGAGCTCGCGAATAGCCTGCCGGTAGACGCCCTGATCGTCCGGATCCGCGTTGAGATCGCCCACGACCACAAACGATGCATCGTCGGCAAGGCCTCCGCTCCGGCTGGAATCGTCTTCAATGTAGGCCGCCCCGTCCAGATAATCGACCCAGAACTGAATTTCGTCGTGATTGCGACGGGCGTTGCGCTGAGCCGTCCCGTCAAAGGCCGGAGGGGTCGGATGGCTCGCCAGCACGTGAACGACGGTGCCGTCCGGCAGACGCACCGGCACGTCCCAATGACTCTTCGACGAGAGTCGAAAGGACTGCCACTCGTCCGGTGTGTACCACGGCTCCCCGCTCGCCGAATCGATGGGCTCTGCCGCATTCGGCATCTGAGACCACGGAAAGAACCGAAAGGTACGGATGGAATCGCGGAGAATCTCCAGATCGTTCCGTACGAAAAGAGCCATGCCGTACTGCCCCGGGAAGGTGCCAAAGCCCCATGCATCGTTTCCGTAGGCCCGGCCCTGGGCCGTTTGCTGCGCTACCCTCCCATTTTCGGGAGAAGGCGGCACCGTGGGGACCTCCGTCACCACCCGCCCGTCGTTGTTGAGGTCATACCCACTCGAAAGCCCCGTATTTACCGGGAGCATGACGGTCTGGTACGTGACGCCCTCCAACGTATCGGCCTGCGGCGTCGAAAGGTAGTTCTCGACGAACCGCTGTGCGTTCAAGCCCTCCGGATCCCCGCTCTCGTATCCCGGCGCCCCGGGCTGGTCGTACGTCATCTCATTTACGAGCAGAATGTCCGGCGACAAGGCCTGGATTCGAGCCGCCGCCTGTTTCAAGCGCGGATGATCCGTGCGTCTCAGGTCCTGGGTGCGCACGTCTTCAATATTGTAGGTCATCACCCGCACCGAGGCAGGGGGGACGGGCTCGTCAGTCTCCCCACACCCGCTGAGCCAAAACAGACACATCAGCAGTCCGCAGAGGATTCCAAGTGGCTGGATGTTGGTTTCTCGTAGAGGAGGTGGCAGCACAAGAAGTTTGGGATTTGCGTTTTGGCAGCGCCGAGAGGCCCATCAGCAGAGTAGCCCGCTCCAACGACGAGCCCCTCTCCTCGTTCGTACCGTTCCCTGCGAAAATGTAGAGAAGCTGAGCATCCGTTGCGAGTCTGTCGACTGAGCCCCCGCAAACCTTTTCCCGAACGACCCGTATCGTTCGGCGAGTCCTTTCAACCAAAACTGAAAATCGAAATGGACGACGCGTCTTCGCTCGTCTCGAACGGCGTCCCGTCTGCGGAAGACTCCTCTCCCTCGTCGGACGTGTCCCTCACGGTCGACCGGCCCGTGCCCACCACCCTCGACGCCATCCGCACTCCGGTCGAGGACGACCTGGAGGCCTTCCGCACGTACTTCCGCGAGGCGATGCGGAGCGACCACTTCCTGCTGGACAAAATTGTCCAGTACGTGCTGTGGCAAAAAGGCAAGCGGATCCGGCCGCTTCTCGTTCTGCTGTCGGCGAAGGCGTGCGGAGGGGCAACGACCGAAATTACGCAACGGGCCGCTGCGCTTGTGGAGCTGCTGCACACTGCAACCCTCGTGCACGACGACGTGGTGGACGATGCGGAGGAGCGGCGCGGGGTGTTCTCCATCAATGCCCTCTGGAAAAACAAAATCGCGGTGTTGATGGGGGACTTCCTACTGAGCCGCGGCCTGCTTCTCTCGCTCGATCACGACGACTACTCCATCCTCCACACCCTCTCGGATGCGGTGCGGCGGATGAGCGAGGGCGAGTTGCTGCAGATTGAAAAGTCGCGCCTGCTGGACATTGACGAGGAAACCTACTTCCGCATCATTTCCGACAAGACGGCCTCCCTCATCTCCGCCTGCACGAAAAGCGGGGCCGTGAGCGTGACGGAGGACGACGCGCTCATTGAGCGTATGGACCAGTTTGGCGAGACGCTGGGCCTGGCGTTCCAAATCCGGGACGACCTCTTCGACTTCCACATGGAGGACGCCGGAAAGCCGATCGGGATCGACGTGCAAGAAAAGAAGATGACGCTCCCTCTCATCGTGGCGCTCCGAGAGGCCGAACGGAGCGATCGGAAGCGGATCCTGAAAATCGTGGACCAGGACGAGAAGAGTCGCGAGGATCTCGAAACGGTGGCAACGTTCGTTACCGAGCACGGGGGCATCGACTACGCCCGGGATCGCATGGAGTCCCTCGCAGAAGAGGCCAAGTCTTACCTCGCTCCCCTTCCCCCGTCCGACGCCCGCGCCGCCCTGGTGGGCCTCACCGAATTTACCATTCAGCGCTCCCGCTGAGGCAATGTCGACTGTCGATTTTCGAACGGCGAATGGTTTACTTGTCCCCTGACTCGCCCCTCGCCCTTCGGAATTCGAAATTGCCACAATGCCCAACCTCCATCTCCTCGGCACCGGCGCCGCCATTAGCGACCCGCACCGCACGACCACGATGCTCGCGGTCTCGGAGGACGAGCCCCCGTATCGCACGATCGTCGTGGACTGCGGCGGCGACGTGCTTCAGCGCCTCCAGGCCTGCAATCGGCCCATCGACAGTGTCGAGGGCCTCATCGTCACGCACGCCCACATGGACCACACCAGCGGCTTTCCCCTGCTGATGGAAAAGGTGTGGCTCGACGGACGCGACCGCCCCCTGCCCGTCGTTGGGATCGAACCGGCCCTTGCTCAAGCCGACCGCCTCTGGACCGCTTACGAGCCGGTGCATGCCGACTGGGACGACCTTCCGGCCATTCACTGGCACGAGGTGGAGCAGGAGCGGAACGCGGCGGTCTGGACCAGCGATCCGTGGAGCATTACGGCGGCGCCTGTCAACCACGGCGACACGCCGAACGTGGGCCTGCGCTTCGAGCATGCGTCCGGTCGGGTTCTCGCGTATTCCTGCGACACCGCGCCCTCCGAAAATGTCGTGCACCTTGCCCAGGAGGCCGACGTGCTCGTCCACGAGGCCAACGGCACCCCGGGCGAGAACCACTCGACCACCGTCGACGCCGCCAACGCAGCCGCAGCGGCGGAGGTCGATCGCCTCCTGCTCGTTCACCTTCCGCCCGGCGATAAGAGTCGCGCCCTCAAAAAGGCCCGCGACATCTTTCCCCATACCGATCTGGGGACGGAGCTCGGCACCTACTCGTTCTAGTCCTATGGAAGAACGTAAAAGGCGACTGCGATGTAGTGGCAGATGCTGCCCACAAGCACGAAGACGTGCCAAATGGCGTGACTGTAGGGGAGAGAGTGCCAGCCGTAGAAGATAATGCCGCTCGTATACGCCAGTCCGCCCGCCACAATCAGCATGAGTCCGCCCGTCGGCAGTGCACTGCTCATCGGGTCGGCCAGAAGCACGCCCAACCACCCCATGATGAGGTAGAGCGACGTCGCGGCCGGGTGGAAGCGATGCGTGGAGAAGAGTTTAAAAAGAAGCCCGGCAATCGCAAGTCCCCACACGAGGCCGAGGACCGTCCACCCCCACCCATCATGCAATAGCACCACCGTGAACGGCGTATAGGTCCCTGCAATGAGCAGAAAGATGGCCACGTGATCCAGAATCCGCAACGTATGCTTTGTGTGCGGCGTCTGAACGCTGTGGTAGAGTGTAGAGATGGCGTAGAGAAAAACGAGCGAACCGCCGTACACCCCCGAAGCGGCCAGGTCCCAGCCGTCTCCGGCCATGCCGGAGAGAATCATGAGGGCAATCCATCCTACAACACTCAGGGCAAGCCCAATGCCGTGCGTCCATGCATTGGCCAGCTCTTCGGCATAAGACTGGCGCTTGTGCGGCGCTTTGGTCGGATCCATCATAGGGCCCGAGATTGATGACCGGGGGACGAAAGAGATTTGATCCCACCCTCTTTGTCAAAGATAAGAATCAAAACGGAAAGAACTGTTACCCTGACGTTTCCTCTTCGGTCCGTCCCCCTCACCGATTTCTAAGGCCTTTCTCTCTCCAACAGGATGCGACAAGGGAACGAACGGCACGTCTGCGCACCCTCGCAGGAGACACTCGCCTTTTCGTTCGACGATGGACGCTGCTCAAGAAGCTGACCAGTCAACCTCCACGTGTGCGGAGCCGATGCACTGTCGATTGGCGAATGTCGAATTTCGAATGACAGGAAATCGCCGGAGCTATAACGGCAAGGACAGATCTCCTCCTGCGAGAGCAAACTGTCTCGCCCGATCCATTCCCAACCCCACATTCGCAACTCGCCATTCAAACCGAGTCTATCCCCGCTGCCGGACGCGTCCGGCTGTGCGGAGTCACCCCTGCTACAATCTGTCACCCGAGGTCGTTTCTTCCTCTCGGTTTACGCCACTTTGTCGCAGGAGCCAATTGCAGCATCAACGATCACCGTCAGCGAACGGAATTCAAATCCAGACCATCCGGAACGATCGGACTGTAGCAGTCGAGACGGTAAGCGAATGTTGGCGCTACATCGCCCTCCCCCCTCCCCCTGATTCCCGCGATCGACAGTCTCCGAAGCAGTAGGCAGATCGAGGGGGGGTATCTTCGATGGTTCGAACCTGCCCCCGATTACTCCTCCATCCGAATCGGTGCGAACTCCTCAAAGAACGAGGGATCAGCCTGCTCCACCGCCTGCCGGTACTCGGGCCACTCGGTATCGAAGAAGGCATTGACTTCGTCGAGGGCGACGCGGAGGCGGTGCTCGGCGCGTTCGAGGGCAATACGCTCCGTTTCGTCCGGGCCGTCATCCTCAGTGCCGAGGTAAAAGCCCACGGTTCCGAGCCGGGCGTCTACGACTGTGGGATCGCTCCGAATGCCCTCCTCGTAGTCCTTCGGCAGAATCTCGTGACGCAGGGCGTCAACGGAGTCGGCCAGCGCCATGCCCCTCTCGCGAGCCTGCACGGCAGTTGAGTCGTCACGCCCCTCTAGTTGACCATTCACCTGCTTGATGGTCTTCTTGGCCTTTCGGAGACGATCCGCGGCCTCAGTGGCCGTTTCGATGCGGCTCATCAGACGATCATACATGGCCTGACGCGCCTCCCGCTCCTCGGGCGTCACGCCGTCAGTACGCGGATCGGGACGGACCTGGACCATCGTCGAGTCGGTATGGCCGCGATAGGAGATGTGGGCGGTGTAAGTGCCGGGGGACACCGTAGGCCCGGCGGGCTGTTCGTCCTCTTCCATCTCTTCCTTCGGAGTGCCTGGATCGCGGACGCCTTCTCGGCGCAGGCCCCACGTGGTCCGGTTGAGTCCGTCGTCGGCGGGGCCGTGAATGGTGCGGATTGTGTCACCACTGGCGTTGGTCACGCGGATGGTCGCCTCTTCTGGGGGCGTGCCTTCGATCTCGCTCGTGTCCGGCTTCACGACGGAGTAGGTGAGCATCGCCCCGTCCGGCTCGTTTTCGCCCTCAAAGACGGCTTGCCCACCGGTGTGGGCGCCCAGGTGCGTGCCCTGCTCCATCAGGTACGCCGTCGGCGCCTGAAAGACGTGCGTCGAGTCGGTCAACAGATCCGTTCCCTGTTGGGCGAGGGCCCGAAAGGGTTGAATATCGTCGAGCACGTAGGCCGCGCGGCCGAAGGTACCGATGACGAGGTCGCGCTCCCGCTTCTGAATCGCGAGGTCGCGCGTCTGAGCGGTGGGGTATCCGTGGGTCCACTGTGTCCACGAGTCGCCGCCGTCGAGGCTGAAGTAAAGGCCGAGCTGGGTTCCCAGGAACAGCAGGTCTTCCACCACCGGGTCCTGCACAATCGAGAGTGCATAGCCGTCCACGTCGTCCGGCCCCACGATTCGGGTCCACGACTGGCCGTAGTCGGTGGTGTGGTACACGTAGGGCGTCCAGTTGGCACGGCGGTGGTCGTCGAAGACGACGTACGCCTCGCCGGCGTCAAACTTCGACGCCCTCACCTGTTGGACCCACGTATGCTCGGGCACGCCCTCGATGTTGTCGATCACGTTCGTCCAGGTTTCCCCGCCGTTGCGAGTGACGTGCAGCTGCCCGTCGTCCGTGCCGGCCCAAATGACGCCTTCGCGCACGGGACTCGGAGCGATATCGAAGATGGTCGTGAAGTTCTCGGCGCCAGTCACATCGTAGGTCAGTCCGCCGCTCTTTTGCTGGCGCTGCCACTCCGCCCGGTCGGTCGTCAGGTCCGGCGAAATGGCGGTCCACGAGTTGCCCTCGTCCGTACTCCGGTGCACGTGCTGGCTTCCGTAATACACCGTGTTCGGGTCGTGGGGGCTCTGCGCCACCGCCGCGTTCCAGTTAAAGCGGAGCTGCTTCTCGGTCGGATCAATCACAGAGTCGGGCTGGGGACGCATGTACTCGAAGCCGCCCGTCTCGGCGTCATAGCGCATCAAGTTGCCGCCCTGCCACATCGAGTAGCCGTAGCGCGGATTTTCGGGATCAGGCACCACGTCAAAGCCATCGCCGAAGCCGACTTTGCTCCAGTACGCATTCCGCACGCCCCCGCTGCGGTAGACACGGTTCGGCCCCTTCCACGAGCCGTTGTCCTGCATGCCGCCATAGACGTTATAGGGGAAGGCGTTGTCGACGTTGATATGGTAGTACTGCGCGAGCGGCAGATTGTCGGGCACGCGCCAGTGCTTGCCGTAATCGTGCGAGACCGCCAGTCCTCCGTCGTTCCCCTCAATGATGAAGCTCGGGTCCGCCGGATCGATCCACATCGCGTGGTGGTCCGGGTGGATGCGGCTGTAGGAGGCCAGCGTCTCGAACGACTCGCTCCCATCCTTGCTGTAGGTAATCGTGGAGTGCAGGCTGTAGAGGCGATCCGGATTCTGCGGGTCTACGCGCAGGTCGGCGTAGTAGAAGGGCCGATCGCCGATCGTCGTGCTTGCGTTGACCTCGCGCCAGTTCGTTCCGCCGTCGTCGGACCGGAAGAGCGCGTTGTCGTCCTTCTCGACGTAGGCGTACACGCGATCCGGATTGCTGGGGGCAATGGCAAGGCCCATGCGGCCGAGCTTGGTGTCGGGAATTCCGTTGTCCTCGTCAAGCTCTGTCCAGCTCTCACCGCCGTCATGCGTCACGTAGAGGCCGGAGCCAGGGCCGCCCGACTCGAAGAACCAGGGCCAGCGGCGGTACTCCCACATCGCCACGAACAGCTTGCCGGGGTTCTCCGGATCCATGACCATGTCCGCCACGCCGGTTTTCTCGTCGACGTAGAGGATCTTGTTCCAGGTCTCGCCGCCATCGGTCGTCTTGTAGACGCCACGCTCCTCGTTGTAGCCCCACGTGGCTCCCTGCGCCCCGGCATATGCCACGTCCGGATTGTCGGGGTGCACCAGCAAGCGGTGAATGGAGCGGGTGTCTTCCAGGCCGAGGTGCGTCCACGTCTCACCGCCGTCAATGCTCTTGAAGACGCCGTGGCCGCCGGTGGCGCTGTTGCGCGGGTTGCCCTCGCCGGTCCCCACCCAGATGACATCCGGGTTCTCCGGATGCACCGTCACGTCGCCGATGGAGGTGGCAGGCTGGTCGTCGAAAATAGGGTCGAACGTGGTGCCGCCGTTGGTCGTCTTCCAGAGACCGCCGGAGCCCGTGCCGACGTACCAAACATCCTTGTCGGTGGGCGACACGTCGATCGCCGTCACGCGTCCGCTCATCCCCGCGGGCCCAATGGCACGGGGCTGAATCCCGGCGAGCTTGGTGGTGTCGAGCGACTGGGCATCGGCGGGTGGGACCGCTAGCGCGGCGAGCCCAGCCACGATCAGCGTGGTGAGCAACGACGACAGAGAGGACACTTCGAATCGCATGGGCGACAAGATCACTTCTGGAAATCGCGAAAGGCGCTCCTTCCCCCCTTCTTGGCCCCCTAACCGGTCCACAGTTAAAGGATTTGGGGATGGAATGTGAACTGGCCTTCGCCTCCCTTTCAGAAAGAAGCGGCCCCTGCAGCGAAATTTCACATCGTTCTGGTCGGACGTGTGGTCTGGTGCGCGTCTAGGAGCTGAATGGGACGGTCGGATGCAGTCGTCTTGAGAAGTGTCTTCAGCGAAAGAAAGACCCTCCCGGCCGCGATCGCTATGATCGTGGAAAGCACGACCGGCGTGCCTACCCCGTTTCTGGGCACCATTGCTACCATCAGTCTGCTAGTGAGGGATATTGGCACCATGTGCATCATGCCGGATACCGCCCCGTCACATAGTTTTGAAGTGAGTGCACCTGTGCCTGCGCGGAGTCTAGAAGGTGCTTTACACAGTCCCCAATGGACACGAGGCCAATGAGTCGGTCGCCTTCCACGACCGGCAGATGGCGACACCGAGCCTCCGTCATGAGCGACAAGCACGTTTCGACGGTTGTGTCGGAGGTTGCCGTCACAAGATCCGTCGTCATCACCTCCGCCACTGCCGTCGTCCGAGACGTGCGTCCCTGAAGCACGATGCGGCGCAGATAATCGCGCTCGGTGAAGATGCCGGCGAGCGCCTCGCCCTCCATCACGACAATCGACCCAAGGTTGTGGTCTACCATCCGCTGGATGGACTCGTACACCGACGCGGTGGGAGCCGTCCTCAGTACGAAGGTCCCTTTTCGCTTTAGGAGCTGTTGAACAGGAGTATCCATGGATCTGCCCTCCGTACGTCCTAGTGTTATAGAAACAGGTCGAACGGTACGCTCCCCCGGGCCCTCGGTTCACCCGAACCGGAAACATTCTCCAATAGAGTATGCGGCTCGGAACGGAAGACTGTAGGCCACCGGGCCTCTCCCGTCGGAAACTTTTCCGTTCCAGAAGCATTACAGGAGCTACACCACTTGTTATGACATGAAATAACAAACGACCGATTTTCATGAGCGGACTTCTCAGCGCCTCCTGGCCCTGGTACGTGGCCGGGCCGATTATTGGGCTTTTCGTTCCCCTGTTGCTATTCCTTACCGGGAAGGCGTTCGGGGTATCGTCGAGCTTGAAGCACGCCTGTGCGGCAACCGTGCCCGGACGCGCCGATTATTTCAACTATGACTGGAAGGCCAGCGGCCTCTGGAATCTAATCTTCGTGGTCGGCATTCTGCTCGGCGGCGTCGTGGCGGTGCAGTTTCTGGGCGGCGGCGGTCCCACCGGCATCTCGGCGGCAACAAAGACAGACCTTCAGGCCCTTGGGTTGACCGACTTCTCGGGATTGGTCCCGCCCGAGCTCTTTAGCTGGTCGAGCCTGACAACCCTGCCCGGCCTGGTGGCGATCGTGCTCGGCGGCTTTCTGGTAGGGTTTGGGGCGCGGTACGCCGGCGGCTGCACCTCCGGCCACGCGATCACGGGCATGGCAACGATGCAGTTGCCGTCGTTGATTGCCGTCGTCGGGTTCTTCATTGGCGGCCTGTTTACGACCTACGTCCTGTTGCCTCTGTTGCTCGGATAGTATCCGCTGCTTCCGCTCCTCGGTTCTCTTACGAAGATTCTTCTGCAGATATGTCTACCCAAACCTCCACGAGTCCATCGACCGCCCAGATGCGACTGGCCGATGCGCTGATTTATCTCGGCATGGGTACGCTCTTCGGGATTATCCTCATCAAAAGTGAGGTGGTGTCCTGGTTTCGGATTCAGGAGATGTTTCGGTTTCAGGCCTTCCACATGTACGGCATTATCGGAAGCGCCATCGTGGTCGCCGGAGCAAGCATCGCCCTCCTGCGCCGCGCCGACGCGACGACCATCCGGGGCGAGCCCATTACGATCTCGGATAAGCCCATGAACAAGGGCACAAACCAAATTCTCGGCGGCATCGTGTTCGGGCTGGGCTGGGGCCTGCTCGGTGCGTGCCCGGGCCCGATTTACGCCCTCATCGGCGCCGGCGTGACCCCGGTTGCCGTTGCCCTCTTGGGGGCGGCTGCCGGCGCGTGGACGTACGGCCACCTAAAGCCGCACCTGCCGCACTAACGGTGTCTATTGCGTATTTCGTACTGCGTATTTCGTGCAGGAGATCAGTCGTTCGGAGACACGCAATACGCAATACAAGTTGTGAGCATTCTGATCCGGCCTCAGCGCCCCACTTGAAGACACGCATACCTCTCAAACTCAGACTCCCTACCCATCATGCTATTCCGACAGATTTTTGACGAGAAGCTTGCCCAGTACGCCTACCTCATCGGGTGTCAGGAAACGGGGGAAGCGCTGCTCGTCGACCCGGAGCGCGACATTGACCAGTACCTCGACCTCGCCGAAGAGGAAGGCGTCGAAATCGTCGCGGTGACGGAAACTCACATCCACGCTGACTTCCTATCCGGCGCCCGGGAGTTTGCCGAGCGCTTCGACACGAAGCTGTATCTCTCGGACGAGGGCGACGAAAACTGGAAGTACGAGTGGGCGCAAGAGCCGAAGGTCTCCGGCGGCGCGTACGACGTGGAGTGGCTCTACGATACGGATACCTTCCACATCGGCAACATCGAAATCACGGCCGTCCACACGCCCGGCCACACGCCCGAGCACCTGTCCTTCCTCGTGACGGACAAGGGCGGCGGCGCCAACGAGTCGATGGGCATTATCACCGGCGACTTCGTGTTCGTCGGCGACCTCGGCCGGCCCGACCTCTTGGAGTCCGCCGCGAAGGTCGAAGGGGCGATGGATCCGTCGGCCCGCACGCTCTACGACTCCGTGCAACGCTTCCTCGACCTGCCCGACCACCTGCAGGTATGGCCCGCCCACGGCGCCGGCTCGGCCTGCGGGAAGGCCCTCGGCGCGGTGCCCCAATCGACGATCGGGTACGAGAAGCGGTTCAATCCGATGATCGACGCGGCTCGCCGGGACAAGGATCACTTTGTGGATGCGATTCTGGAGGACCAGCCGGAGCCGCAGATCTACTTCGCCCGCATGAAGCGGGACAACAAGGGCGGCGCCCCGGTGCTGGGCCAGCTTCCCTCCCCCCGTGCCCTCACGTCTCGTGAGCTGGAGACGGTGGCCAACGACGAGGAGGCCCTCATCGTCGACACGCGGCTGGACCGGTCGGCCTTCATGGCCCACCACATTCCGGGGTCGCTGTACGCTCCGATGAACAACACCTTCAACACGGTGATCGGATCCCTGGTCGAGGATGAGACCACGCCGATTTATCTGATCATCGACGAGGACGACGTGGAGGAGGCCGTGCGCGACCTCGTCCGCATTGGCTATGACAACGTGAAAGGCTTCGCCGACATCGAGACGCTGCAGCGCTACTTCCAGGACGACGGCGCCAGCGAAACGATCGAGGAGATCACGTTCGACGACGTCGACGCGCGGATGCAGAAGCAAGACACGGAAGTGCTCGACGTGCGGTACCGCTCGGAGTTCGACGCACGCCACGTGGACGGGGCGCTGAATGCCTCTTACACCCGCATGCCGGAGTACGAGGCGGACCTCCCGACGGACAAGACGCTGCTCGTGCACTGTGCCAGCGGTGCCCGTGCCGCCGCGGCCTCTTCGTTCCTACGACGCACTGGCCGCGACGTGGTGTACGTCAACGATGACTTCGACAACTACGAGTCGAAGCAGAAAGAAGCCGTCGCCGCGTAGCCCGGCTTTCATGCGGTGCCTCGGAGATCGGTGGGTTCCGTCCCCCACCGGTGTCCGAGGGCCGTTTTGTTTGCGTCCGCTCTTCTTCTCCCGCAACTCCTCAGTCGAATGTACTCGGCCTGGCTCGGTGCTCTGCTCGTCGGTCTCGTCCTCGGTCTTCTCGGATCGGGTGGATCGATCCTCACCGTTCCGGTGCTCGTATACCTAGTTGGGGAGCCCAATAAGCTGGCCATTGCCGAGTCGCTCGGCATCGTGACCCTCGTGAGCTTCGTCGGGGCACTCCCGTTTGCGTTTCGGCGCCAGGTGAGCTGGCGGAGCGTGGTGCTGTTCGGGGTGCCCGGCATGGTGGGGGCCTACCTGGGAGCGTATCTCTCTCAGTTTATGCCCGGCGCCCTGCAGCTGGCCATTTTCGCTGGGGTGATGCTGCTCGCCGCCGTCATGATGTTTCGTCGTCAGGCCCCCTCCTCCGACGACGCCGAGAGCCGGGCCTACTGGAAGGTGATGATCGACGGGCTGGGCGTAGGAGTGCTCACGGGCATCGTCGGGGTGGGCGGCGGCTTTCTGATCGTCCCGGCCCTGGTTCTGCTCGGGGGATTGCCGATGCACCTGGCGATTGGCACGAGCCTCCTCATCATTTCGGTGAAGAGCGTCAGCGGCTTCGTCAAATACATCGACGTGCTCGGCGGCGTCGACTCGATTCATTGGGACCTCCTGTTCATCTTCTCGGCCATCGGCATTCTGGGAAGCTTCGTGGGCGGCAAGCTCGGCGCCTACGTGCCGCAGGACCGGTTGAAACGCGGGTTTGCCGTCTTTCTCGTGGTGATGGGGGTGGTGATTCTGGGGCAGAATGTGATGACAATGATGGGGTGAGGCCCCGCCCTTGTGCTTCTATGAGACGGCCGAGGCTTCGGTGCCTTTTGCCACACGCTGTGCCGGAATGGGGATGGGAGTATGTGCGTGTGGATGAGAGGTACACGGTCCCCATTTTTGACGCGCAGTTGAGCAGGCGACGTGACGCGTGATGGTGATGCGTAAGAGTGGAGCTCTACCATCAATCACGCAATACGAATCACGGATCACGGTTTTTTACCGAAGAAAGCAGAAGTCTGCGGGATGCCACTCCCCTTCATGACTGTCTTCCCCTGAACAAATGACCATTCTCCAGCGCCTCTTCCCTCTTTTCTCCCAGCTCTCGGACTACAGCCGGGAGCAGCTGCGCGGCGACCTCTCGGCGGGTCTTACGGTGGGTGTGATGCTTATTCCGCAGGGGATGGCCTACGCCCTCATTGCCGGCTTGTCGCCGATTTACGGCCTCTATGCCTCGCTCGTCCCCCTGGTACTCTACGCGGTCTTCGGGACGTCCCGTCAGTTGGCTGTGGGGCCCGTCGCCATGGTGTCGCTCCTGGTGGCCGCCGCCGTGGCCCCGATCGCAAACGGCAATACGGAGCTCTACATCGGCCTCGCCCTCCTGCTCTCGCTCATGGTGGGTATTCTGCAGTTCGGGCTCGGCGCCGCGCGGTTCGGGTTCCTAGTCAACTTTCTCTCCCACCCCGTCCTGAGCGGCTTTACGTCGGCAGCCGCGCTCATTATCGGCTTCAGCCAGCTGAAGCACCTGCTGGGAATCGATCTGCCGCGATCCAACTTCATCCACGAGATCCTGTGGAGCGCCGCCCAACGGCTCGGCGAGGTGCATCCCACGACGCTCCTGCTAGGCCTCGCCAGCATCCTTCTGCTCGTCGGCCTACGGCAGTGGAACCGATCCATCCCCGGCGCCCTCGTGGCGGTAGCGGTCACGACAATAACGGTCTGGGCCCTCGGCCTGCACGAACAGGGCGTCGCCATCGTCGGCAGCGTGCCCGGCGGCCTCCCCTCTCCGTCCCTCCCGCCGCTGGACTGGGGCTACGTCCAGCAGCTTGCGCCCAGCGCCCTTGCCATCGGCCTCGTCGGCTTCATGGAATCGATCGCCGTGGCCAAGGTCTACGCCAGCCGTCATCGCTACGAGGTGGACGCCAATCAGGAGCTGATCGGGCTCGGTCTGGCAAACATCGCGGGCGCGTTCTTTAGCGCCTACCCGACCACCGGCGGATTCTCGCGAACGGCCGTGAACGACGAGGCCGGCGCCCGAACGAACCTCGCGGGCCTCCTCAGTGCCGGCATCATCGCCCTCACGCTCCTCTTCCTGACGCCCCTCTTCTACTATCTGCCCAACGCGGTGCTGGCCGCCATCGTAATGGTCGCTGTCTTTGGACTCATCGACGTGGAGGAGGCACGCTACCTCTGGAAGGTGGACCGCCGTGACTTCGGGCTCATGGCCCTTACGTTCATCGCGACACTTGCACTCGGCATCGAGCAGGGCATCCTGGTTGGCGTGATCGTCTCCCTCATTGTCGTCATCTATGAGAGCTCGACGCCCCACACGGCCGTCATGGGCCGCCTGCCCGACACGGAAACGTACCGCAACCTGCGCCGAAATCCGGAGGCGATGACCCGCAGCAACATCGTCATCCTCCGGATGGACGCAAATCTCTATTTCGCCAACGTGTCGACCTTCCAGGACCTGGTGCTCGACCTCGACGTGAACGATCCGGCGCTGCAGGCGGTGGTGCTGGACATGTACCCAGTCAACCAGATCGACTCGACGGCAACCCACGCCCTTCAAGAGGTGATCGAAACGTGCCGCCGGAACGGGATCGAGCTGTACCTGGCGGGCGTGAAGGGACCGGTGAAAGATGTTCTCGACGCCGCCGGCCTGTCTGACGAGCTGGGGGAGGACCGGTTCTTCCTCGAAGTGCACGACGCGGCGGAGGCGGCGGAAGCGAACATTGAGGAGGGGAAATCGGTCTCTTCCTCCTCCGCGGAGCCGGCATCGTCTCCCTCGTAGTTCGACCTCAATACTTCTTCGTCTTCGTGCTTGCCTTCTCTACCCGTGTCGCAGTTCTCGCCCTGGCAGCAGTTATCACCGTCGGCCTGAACGGTCCGGCAACGGCCCAGCCCCCCCCTTCCCATCACGCCGGGCAGGAGAAGCAGCAGCCGGCGACCGCCCCGACAACGGACAACACGGTCCTTCAGGCTCCGGGGCAATCCGTGTTCGGGGCCGTGCAGGAGGCCATCCGCCACCTGGAGGCCGACTCCACAACCGACTGGTCACAAGTAAACGTGGACCGGCTGCGTCAACATCTTCTCGACATGCATCACGTAGCGGTACACGTGGCAGTCGAGGAAAAAACCCCGATCGAGAACGGCCTCCGCCTTCGCGTTCGTCCGACGCGCGAGGCGGCCCGCGCCTCGCTCGACCGCGTGCTCGATGCCCATCCGCACATGCTTAAGCGGGAGACCGGCTGGACGATGGCCGTGGACGACCGGGAAAACGCGTACGTGCTCCGCGTCACGACGAGCGACGCAGACGACATTGCCAAAATCCGGGCGCTGGGCTACATGGGCCTGCTCGCCTACGGCCAGCACCACCAACGCCACCACTGGCACCTGGTAAAGGGCAAGCATCCACACCACCACGGAGAACAGTAGGAGATCTGTCTACTCCGCAAAGAACGGGCACGACAAATGTGTGCCAGCCCCTGAGGGGGACGAGCGCGATCCCACGTGCATCACACCCCACCTGTATCTTCACGGTCGAGAATCCCATTCCCTCTCGTCTCCCCCTCTCTGGGATTCTTTTCTCTTCCGATCGCCCCCTGCAACGGAGCCTCAGTCCTTATCCCTCATACCGGGACAAGCCAGCGTCGTGACGAAAACAAGCGAAGGGAGCAGCCCTTTCTTCCCTCCTCCTGTACGCCACACCCCTACAGGGCCTGTAGAGATCACAGGGCATGATGCCGGGCCGACTCTCCTTGTGTCCCGTCACTGACTGAACGATCTTACATATTACAGAACGACGGAATGGCAGCAGACGAGCCTACAGAAGGAGACGGTATCTATGACGGATCACAGAACGTCTAAAATCAGGTACGGGCTCATAGCGGCGCTTCTGGTGCAGGGCATCAGCGGCATCATCGGCGGACTGGGGCTCGTCGGCGACCCGAGCGGTCGCAGCATGCAGATTCCGTTGCACTGGCTTCAGGGGTCGCCGTTTGACAATTACCTAATTCCCGGCCTCGTGCTTCTTTTCGTGCTTGGGGTCGTCCCGCTGACTGTGTTGTACGGCCTTTTGCAGCGGTATTCCTGGGCACGGCTCGCCGCCCTCGGCGTCGGAGGAGCCCTCGTCGTGTGGATCGGGGTGCAAATCCTCATCATCGGTTACCACGCGCGGCCGCCCCTCCAGCTCATCTACGGGGCGCTCGGCATTGTCATCGCCGTGCTGGCATGGCGCTCCTCTTCGGAAACGGGCTCGTCATCGCGGTCGTTTGGCGGAGTCCTCTCCTGAGCGCCCTGGCCACGGAACAACCGCCGGAGCGGGGCGACATCCACACGAGCCGGGTTACCGACGCGCTGAACCTGGGCGTACCCACGCCGTCGCACTTGCGCTCTTCGTACCGGAAGCCTGCCTGCTCCCGATGATCGCCGTGCAGACGGTGAGCCAGATGGAAGCCGGCGTCGCATTCTTTGTGCTGGAGTTCATCGGCCCCATCGGCAGGTTCGTCGTCCTTGCAGGACTCAGCCTGCGGGTTCCGGCCTCCACCCTCCAACAGGTCCCCAGCCGGGACCAACCTCCCACTGATCCTCTTCGCCGCAGTAATGAACCGTCCGACCAAACCTACTGACCAAACGCCGACGACTTCTTCCGTTCAGCCCACGGGCACGGCGGACCTGTGGGGCTTCCTCGCCTTTTCGCACGGGTGGACATGGCTCTTCTGGGGAATCATTGTCTGGCAGGAGGTAGACGTATGGAGCACCCCGTGGGCGATGACTCTCTTCGCCATCGGGGGTCTCGGGCTTCCCCTCGGCGGCGCGGTGATGACGGCACGCGTGGCCGGGCGTGCCGGCTTCCGCGACCTTGGTCGGCGCATCGTGGATCCCAGTCGCATCCATGGGAAATTGTGGGTCGTTATCCTGCTGCTCTACCCTGCTGTAAAACTGGCCGCCGGAGGTCTTGCCGTCCTCTTCGGCAGCACGGACCTCCCGTTTTACCTGCACGAGGCGGCCGAACTCGCCCTCCAGCCCGTCGACCTGCTCCTCTACCTCGGGTTCGTGCTCCTGCTCGGCCCCCTGCCGGAAGAGATTGGCTGGCGCGGCTATCTGCTCGACCGTCTGCAGCTCCGGTTCAGCGCACTCGGAGCCAGTGTGCTGGTCGGCCTCGCCTGGTTCGCCTGGCACGGGCCGCTCTTCTTCATGGCGGGCTACTACGCGCGGGCCGGCGGTGCGCCCGATCCCCTCCAGTTCGGCGTGGCCATTCTGCTGGGGTCCGTGCTCTACACCTGGATCTACAACAATACGGGCAGAAGCGTCCTGGCGGCCATCCTCTTCCACTTCTCGGGCAACGTCAGCGGGGAGTTGCTCGACGCCCCGGCGTCTGTCTATGCCTACGAGACGTATCTAACGGCCGCCCTCGTGCTCGTTGTGCTGTGGCGATGGGGGACACAGACGCTGCGCAGACGTTCTGCCTCCGCTGACGCCGCTCCCCCGGTGCCCGACATGAGTCGATGACGGTCTTTCTGCAAAAGACCGAGATCAACGCGGTGGGCTTGGATCCGCACTTTCCCCTCTCCCGCACGCCCTCGGACCAACACTGTACCGAAAATGCAATACCGAATCCTATTGCAAGATTCGGGTATGGAAGTGTGGAGGTATCGTGACTCTCACATCCATACTGGTCTGTCGAGCCTGATTCTTTGGGTTTCAGAGCAATCTCAAAATCCCACAAAACCGGCACGTCATTTCGAATGAAGCCGAGAAATCTTCCTGGCGAGGCCGCCTACTTTTGAGGGCTCCTCGGTTTTGGCAATCTCTGTGCCTCTTTGAGATTAATCGCCGGACACCTCTCGAAGGAGAAATGCATACAAGGGTTGAAAAAACGCCCCTCCCGCCCTTGAAGAAAATGACGCCCGGACCTCTCGGAGGGAACGCGCTGGAAATTCTTCAAACTCGCTCGTGGTAATCCGGGATTGCCTGACTCACTCGGACAGTGAAGAATTTCCGCGTGACCGGAGACCGGGGATTTTTGATGCCCGAGGTCAGGCATTTTCTTCACTGGCGTGATCTTTATATTCCATTTTTGGATCCAGCCAAAAATGGCCCCCTCTTCTGGAAAAAAGCACAGGTGAATGAAGGGAGTAACATCGTACGGCGGTTGTTTTCATAATCCCACACATATTGCCACGCTCGGAGCGACCTGCCCTGGGATTTTGAGATCGCTCTACCCACAAAATGACAGTTGACACTGCAATAAGTAACTTCAATCGAGAACTTGGGGATTGGTGTCTAGAAAAACGGCTCGCAGTGGCTCTTGGAGCCGATTTTCAGCAAAGCAAATTCTAGATCCATGATTGAAGTCACTTACGTCCATACGTCCAAACTTACGAAGCTTGCAAAGTTGGTATCACGCGGTTTGAGGAGCTACGGTCGGAGCAAAACGGAGAGGATCGAGCACCTCGACGAGGTCCCAGGCATCGCGGCACGCCGGGCCACGTGCCTCCATCCTTACGCAGGAGCAGCGGGAGATCGTGATGATTCATCGCGTGCGGCTTCGGAAGACCCATCATCATGAAATGTCTCGGTAGAAGAATGAGACAAAGGATTTTTCCCTTCAGCCGGCGACGGCGGTCCCGACTCAGCATCGGGGCCGCTTTTGCGGTTGAGCCGGTACGAGTTGCCCGTCACGAGCAAGCTGCTTCCGGTCATAATGACGACGGCGGCGATGGGATGGAGAAGGCCGAAGACGGCAAGGCCCAGCCCGACGGCGTTGTAGCCGAACATCCACCAGAGATTCTGTCGGATGATGCGATCGGTGCGACGGGCCAGGCGGTGCAGCCAGGGGACGAGGCAAACGTCCAACGGATACAGGGTCACGTCCGCCGCCTCCATTGAGGGTCTCGGCCCCCATTCGACAGCCATGGCAACAGTACTGTGCGATCCCATCGATTCCATTGTGTGCCCCTTTCCTTTCCGAGACCGGGAGACCACAGTGATCACAGTAGATCCTCGAGTCGTGCAAAAGGCAGTCAAACAGGTAGTTGGGAATTCGCTTCTGACCTGGTTCGGATGAATTTGCTCCTCGAAGGCTCTAACGGCCTTGAACCAGACCGGTATGTCTGAAAAACGGGTGTTCTCGACGCCGATTCGCTCCGCTCGAACGGACCGTACCCCTACCATTCTGCTTGATCTCACTTCATGGACCGTCTCGAGGATCGATGTCCACTTGACCACTTCAAATTAAGACGGGATGTCCGTCGCAGGATGCATATCGAGGGCGTTCCACCTATGCAAGACCAATCAATCTGACAACTGGCATTATATTCTTTTCCGCTGGAATATAGTCCGATCATTACGTAAAGGACGAAACGTCTCCTAGACCTGCGCCCTATTAAAATGAGCCAAAAATTGCTCGTCTGAACAGATTGCACAGCTCTGCCCCCGAATTGCTCGCCACGTTGCAATGGCCTGTGCCTTCCACGTCAACCCGGATCACCAATTTGTTTTGTTGCGGCCAGCGGGTGAGTTTACGGAGTCCGAGTTTATTGCCCTTTCGAAAGCCGTTTGGACTCATCCCGATCGGGAGCCGCACTTTACCCACGTCTGGGACACCCGCCCGATCGAGAAGCTGGTCATGAATGCGAGCGTCATTCCAATGTACCGAACCTTTCGGGCCAAGCATGAGGAGCAAGAGACAGTGGGCAAAGTGGCCATCGTAACGACGCGCCCCAACGTTCGAACCTTCGCTCTGATGATTGTACAGATCGGGAAACTGGAACGCCTCACCCTCCAGCCGTTCTCCAACATGGAGGCGGCTGCCGACTGGGCAGATCTTCCCCTCCGCGTACTCAGGGAGATTCCAGACGCTCAGTGGATCACGCCGTAGCCCTGTCGCGCCCCGCGGGAATGACGGATCGCTTCCGGAAATGGTCGGACCCCCGCGAGCCGGTTATAGCGCCCTTGTCCAACCGATGGAACCGCCGCTTCGGACGCCTTTTCTCCCGTCGGCACGGTCTGATTCTCATCCACTTGCAACTTCTCGGCCGTCCACGGCTGTGCGCGCCCCTCGGTGGCCGAGCACACGGCCGCCACCTCTTCGCTCGTCCCCTCTCCGTAGTCGTTCTCCCAGGACTGCCGCACGTGGGTGATCACAGCCGCAATCTCACGGTCGTGACGAAGGTCACCACCCGCAATCAGGTGCTTCGGGGGAGGCGATCCACGGCGACGCCTCGCTGCGCGTCCTGAAAGAGGCGGCGCGCATCGCCCGAACGGGAATCCTCGCCCTGCCGGGGTCCGGGTCGTCGCCTGCGGACTCGCCATGGACAAGACGGGCGTGACCGGGAGCGAACTGATCGACGGCATCGACACCGCGCCGAACGGCTTCCACGAGCTCTTTCGTCTCCAGGACCAGGGCTACGAAACCCTGCAGCTGTAATCCTGAATGGAGCGGGGAGGCTCCATCGCTATGCTCCCACGCGAATGGGAGCGTGGGAACTGGAGCCCCCGCTCGGACACAGCAAATTCTCCGGACGGGTCGTTGGAGCTCCAACGGCGCGTCCGGTTCCATGACGTTGTACGGGCGTGTGAGGTGGTCCGATCGCCCCTCTGCGATGCGGCTCTATGCACCTTGTATTTCGCGGACCCCTCGACGGGTAGCCGGCCCTGACTAGTGGAAGCTGCCGTATTCGGAGACGCCGCCCCCACCTCTCAGACGGAGGAGGTGTTACTACGGCTGGTGCTATTGAATTCACTTGAAATAGCTCCCAGCCCCCTGAAAAACACTCCCTCGTCGCTCTGGACATCTAGATGGCCAGACTTGATCTAGGCAATCTAGATTGCCAGAACCCATCAAATCACCGACGAGGCCTCCCCGTCCGACTGGATGGGCTCCAAGTCAAGCTTGGAGCGACGTGAGAAAGAATTTCTCATGGTTGGAGGCAAATCCCAGACTGATTCAATAGCACCACCCGTATTACTTCTCCTGCTCCACAAAATCAGGCAACTCCTCCGGTATTCGCCAGAGAAAGATAAGACTGCTCCCCACCTTTTTCGTCGTGATCGGCGACCACTCTTCCATGTGGAAGTCGTGGGCCACGACCCGGGTCCCGGGCTCCAACTCCTGCAACAGCTTCGAGCGAAGCTTCAGATTGGCCGCAGGAAGGAGATAGAGAGTCACCACCGTCGCCTCACTGATGTCGACCTCAAAAAGGTCGGCCCGTCGAAACGCGACGCGACCGGACACCCCGGCCTCCTTCGCATTGGTCCGCGCCTTTGTCACGAGCGCCGAATCGATCTCAATGCCAACGCCCCGGGCCCCGTAGGTCTTCGCCGCCGCAATGGGAATCCGCCCATCCCCACTGCCCAGATCGTAGACGACGTCCTCCGACGTCACGCCGGCAAGCGCAAGCATCGAGTCGACGACAGGCTGCGGCGTCGCCACGTAGGGCGCTGCCTTTCCGTCGCCGGTCCGGTAGCGGTAGTTCAGAATGGAACCCTCGGTGGAGTCCGGCACCTGTGCAGCACTCCGGGCGGGAAGAGCCACAATCATCCCCAGAAGCACCACAAAGACGAGTCCTGAACGAAGACCGTACATGAAAAATGGAGAACGTCGGCTCGGATGCACAACGAAAAAGCGAGACCGGGAAGACCTATGCGGGACGCCGCCACACGAAGCGGACGGTCGCGCCGGGCCCCGTGTGCATCCCTTCATCCAGCATCGGCTCGGCACGCTCCAGCTGCTCGATGCCATCCACCGCGAAATGCGTGCGAAGCTCCTCGACCGTCACCATCATGTCCACGTCCGGCGGGCCGCCGCTCGTATAGCCCTCGGTCCGCTGTTCGGGCCGAAACCATTCGGCAATGAGGGTGCCGCCGGGCCGCAGGACATGTTGAAGCAGGGCATAGAGATCGGGACGTTCGGAGGGGGAAAGGTGGAGAAACGTGATTACCACTGCGTCCCAGGTCCGATCGGGATCCCAGTCCCGAACGTCCGCCCGGAGCGTCTCGACGGAGACCCCTTCCCTCTCGGCGAGCTGCTCGGTCTTGCGCAACCCTTCGGCCGAGTAGTCGACCGCCGTGACCGTATGTCCCTGTCGGGCCAGGTGAACGGCGTTTCGTCCCTCGCCGACCCCGAGGTCGAGCACGTCGCAGGGAGACGACAACCAGGTCGCAGCCGCTTCTCTAATGAAGTCGTTCGGCTGCACTCCGTACACGTACTCGTCGGCGGCAAAGCGATCATCCCAAAAAGAGGCCGGTTTCGGCATAGCAAAAGCGGTCTGTGAGTAGAATGAGAGCCCTAAACCTCAGTCAGTTCGCGGTCAGGGAAGTGTCGGCCATTCCGAAGTTTCCTCGTGCCGAATCGGCGGCCATGACGCGGACCGCCGAGGCCCCGTCCTCCGGCACCGAGATCGTTCCGGCGTACTCGCTGGTTGTACCCGTAAACGAGAGCGGCGCTTCGGCCACGACCGTCCCGTCGTTCAATAGCTGCGCCCGGATCGTGTACCGATTTGCGTCCCAGAGGCCTCCAGGCTCGGTCGGGCATCCGCACATCATCCGAACGCGGGCGCGAACGTTGACACGTGCCCCAGGCGATAGGTCGCCGCCCCCAGCCTCAAGGACCTCTACGATAAAGCCGTGAAGGATCAGCGTGATGCCGTCGCCCGTCACGTCCTGTCCCGGCACGAGCACAGTGGTCTTGGAGGCCGTCTGCATCGCCTGCGGATAATCGAGCGGCCCCTCCGCCGTGATTTCCACGCGGGTGGGACGCGTCAGGTCGAGGGTCGTCTTGTATTTTGCCGCTCCCGGCACGTCATAGATCGTGGCCCCCCGTTTGTGCGGCTGCTGCATAATCTTGGCCGTGCTTCCCGAATCGCCTGTCTGTCGTCCTTCTGCGAGAACCTCCCCGGTCTCGACCGCCCGAATGGTAATCTTGGCTCCGCCCACCGGGTCTTGAAGAAGTTTTGCGTCGTTGGATACGGCTCGTATTACAACCTCGGTCGGAACGGCCTCCTGAGCAACGGCCGGCGCGGCAAAGAGAAATACGAAGACGGACGCAAGAAGCAAGCAGAATCGACGGTTCACAGCACTACGGGATGTTTGAGAAGACATGTGAGCACGTTGTATTCACGGACGTCGCGACCGATCCCCCCTCCCTCATGTGGTCGGTTGACCCACACTCATCTAGGCGTTTTCTCCACAGAGGCCTATGCCACAGGTGGACGACGATTGCCCCCTTCTTTCGTACCCTTGAAGACGCATACCGGCCAGTTGTTCTTACATGTAACAACCATTTTGTTATGACCTTCCGCCGATTCCCGATTGGGCTCTTCCTCGTGCTCGCGGTGCTTATTGCCGGATGCGGAAGGGCGGACTCCAACTCCAGTGGCTCTGATGCCTCCGAATCCCCACCGGATTCCGTCCGCCCGCTCGTGGAGCAAAAAATCGCGGCGTTGAACGACATGCGCGAATCGCTGGCCACAACCATCGACACCCCCACCGTCGACAAGAGCACCTTCAAGCGCGTGTGCAAGCCGGTGGGACAGCGGGCAAAGCAAATGAGCGCGGAGGAGGGGTGGACCGTGCAGCAACTCGCCGAACGGTACCGAAATCCTGCTCACAAGCTGGATCCCGAAGCCCGGCGACTCTACGAGCAATTTCTCGTCTCGCCGACCCAGACGGACACGTGGATTCGAACTGAACGCAACGGCACCGACGGCTGGCGCTACGCCCGTCGCATTACGGTACAGTCCTCGTGCCTTGCCTGCCACGGTCCCAAAGAGCAGCGCCCCAAATTCGTGAAAACGGGCTACCCGGACGACCAAGCGTACGGATTTGAGCAGGGCGACCTGCGGGGCATCTACACCGTCTTCGTTCCCCAATCGTCGTCTGTTTCCAAGTAGTCTCCGTACTGACTCTCAGTCGTCTCTTGCTTTTTGGCTTCATGGGAACATCACATCTACTTGTATTTACAAGTTAATACAAACTGTTACCCTCCGCCGTTTTCTCCTCTAGACACCTCAGGGCCATGGAATCCACACAAACGAACGGCGCCGTAAATTTGGAAAAGCGCTTACAAGATCCCGAGACCCGTGCGGCGCTTGTCCACCTTCTCGACCGCCTCGACACGATCGAACGAGCCGTCGACGTTCTTGACCGTATCGAACACCAGTGGTCGCCCGTGCTCCAAACCACCGCCGACGTGGTCGACGACGAGTTGACGCGTGCGGCGAACCGGGGCGTCGTGCTGGACGAACGGGCCAGTGAAGCCCTAACCCTCGTCGAAAAGCTGACGGAGCCGGACACGGTGGAGGTGCTCACGGCCCTCATCGACCGGCTCGACCAGTTGGAGCAACTGGCCGCTCTGGCCGACCAGTTGCCGGATGCTACGATGATTGCGGTCGACACGATCGACGAGGCCCTCACGCAGGCAGCCGATCGGGGCGTTGTGCTCGACGAGCGAGCACGGGAGGGCCTGCAGTTGCTCGAAAAGATGACCGAGCCCGACACGGCACAGGCCCTGGGCGCCGTGCTGGACCGAGCGGAGCACCTGGAGCGACTGTCGGCTCTCGCCGAGACGGCCCCGGATGCGATCGCAACGGTCGTCGACATTCTGGATGCCGAGTACGCTCGCGCCGCCGAGCACGGATACGATCCGGAGCGTCTGCTGCGCCAGACGATCGAATCGCTACGCCGCCTGAGCGACCTGTTTCAGTCAGAGGAGTTTGAGGCACTGCTCGACTCCGGCGTGCTCGACCCAGGGGCCCTACAGGCGGTGGGCAGTCTCGGCTCGGCCCTCGTCGAAAGCCAGAAGGAGTCGCAGCGTGGAGAAACGCCCCGTCGCGGCTTCTTCGGTCTGCTTGGGGCCCTCCGCGACCCGGACGTGCAGCGTGCCATCGGGTTCATCGTGTCTTTCGCCAAAAAGTTTGACCAAAACCTCAACGGGAAGTAATCCCCCAGCGTCTTGCCCATCCCCCGACGCTCGTCGATTTCTCTCATTCTGATTCCGCATTCCCATGACCAACTCACATCAGGTTCTCATCGTGGGCGGGGGCACCGCCGGCCTCACGGTTGCCTCCCAGCTCGTCACCCGCGACGACGCACCGGAGGTGGCCGTCATTGAGCCCGCCGACACTCACTACTATCAGCCCCTATGGACCCTCATTGGGGGCGGCGTTTTTCCGAAAGAAGAATCGGCCCGTCCCATGGCCGAGGTGATGCCGAAGGGCGTGACCTGGATTCAGGATGCTGCTGCCTCCTTTGACCCGGACAACAACACCGTGACCACGGCGGGAGGTGACACGTACGGCTACGACTATCTCGTTATGGCCGCTGGCCTCCAAATCAACTGGGACGCTCTTCCCGGCCTGGCCGAGTCGGTGGGACAGCCCGGCACCGGGGTGGTCAGCAACTACTCCTACGAGACCTGCGAGACCACCTGGGACGCCATTCAACAATTTCCCAAGGGGGGCACGGCGCTCTTTACGGAACCGACCATGGGCGTGAAGTGCGGCGGTGCCCCGCAGAAAATCATGTATTTGACCGACGAAGCCCTGCGCCGGCGCGGCGTCCGCGACGGCAGCCGCATCGCGTTCATGAAAGCGAAGGGGGCGTTGTTCTCGTCGAAGCCCTACGAAGAGACGCTCTACAAGGTCGTGGAGCGCAAGGACATCGAGGTGAATTTGATGACGGAGCTGACCGAAATTCATCCCGACCAGAAGGAGGCCGTCTTCCGAAACTTGGAGACCGAAGAGGAAACGACCATCGGCTACGACCTACTGCACGTCGTGCCCCCGATGGGACCGCTCGACTTTATCGCCGACAGTCCGCTCGCCGATGAGGAGGGCTGGGTCGACGTGGACGCCGAAACCCTCCAGCACACCCGGTACCCGAACGTATTTGGCCTCGGCGACAACTCCAGCCTGCCCACCTCCAAGACCGGTGCGGCCATCCGCAAGCAGGCCCCCGTATTGGTGGATCACCTGATGGCGCAGATTCACCACACGACGCCCGTAAACGGCACGTACAACGGCTACACCTCCTGCCCGCTCGTCACCGGCTACGGCAAACTCGTTATGGCCGAGTTCGACTACGACAAGGAGCCGGACGAGAGCTTCCCGTTCGACCAGACGCAGGAACGCTACAGCATGTATGCGCTCAAGGCGTACGGCCTGCCTCGCATGTACTGGAACGGAATGCTGAAGGGGCGGATGTAGCCGCCGATGGGGGACAGAGTGATTGGTTGTGAGGCTCGCGGGCTCTCCTCTTTGAGAATGCCGGGATGGGCGTGTGGGTGGGGGCGTCCAAAATTCCCGGCCCCTCTTCCCGTAATCAAAGTGTCCCCGCACGAACGACTCTGCCGAACTGCAGAATCTGTCGTGGATCGTTCCTCGTCGAACGTTGGTGCTTTCTTCTCCCCCCCCGACTCCCATAGGCCCACACTCCCAAATTCCAATGCTTCTCCCCGACTAGCCCCTCTACAGACGCTATGGACACCTTCGATCGCATCCTGCTCCCGACGGACTTTTCGACGACGGCCCGGCAAGCGCTCTCGTTTGCCGCTCACCTGGCGGCCCGGCACGATGCGGTGCTCCACATCCTTCACGTGCGTACGCCGGCCGAGGAGCGGAAACAGCCCCCAGGGGTGGACGCCCCCACGACACAGGAGGAGCTGGCCGAGTGCGCCCGGCGGGCAGGGGAGGAGCTGGGCGCCCCCACGGCCCCGGCCGTGGACGTACTCTCTCTGGTGCGCGACACCGTCGCGGCGGACTCGGTGTCGGACGCGGTACTCGACTACGCCTGCGAGTACGAGATGGACTTGATCGTGATGGGAACGGCTCGCCGGAGCGGCCTTCGCACCCTCTTCCCGCAAAGCACGGCGTCGGCAGTGGTCCGGCATTCGCCCTGCCCCGTGCTCACGGTGCTCGACACTCCAGACAACGTGCCCGGCCCGATCGACCAGATTTTCGTGCCGTATGACTTTTCGGAGCCGGCCGCCAAAGCCGTACGCTACGGCAAAGCTCTCGCCGAAGGGTACGGCGCAACCGTGACACTCGTCCACGTGGTGCAAGACCTGACGGTCCCCATGGAGTACGAATTGAACGTACCCGACGTGAAGACGGCCGACGTGCAGGCCCGTGCCGAAGCGGCCCTTCAGGAAGAAGCGGCGGATCGGCACCGCGTGCTCGTTGCCACCGGCCATCCGGGCCGCCGCATCGTGGAGCTTGCGGAGGAGCGTGCGGCCGACCTCCTCGTGCTCGCAACGCATGGACGGACGGGCCTCCGGCGCATCCTTCTCGGGAGCGTGGCTGAGCAGGTCATCCGTCGCGCCTCCTGCCCTGTCCTCACCGTGAACGCGTTTCCCTCCTCAGACCAGAAGACCTCCGAACCGATCGACAATCCGGACCGAAGCGATCAGGTATCCGCATCCGCGTCGGTCTCGAACACCGGCTCAAAGTCGTGAAGAGGCATGCCGTGCGTGCCTGTGTCGCGCCGGGACGGATCGCGGGCGAGCTCCATTTCGTAGGCGACCCGATCACTCCGATAATAGCGCCGCTGATAATAGACCCGCTTCTCCCCTTCGGTAAGCGACAGGCGCTCGATGAGCAGAAGGGCCGTGCCCTCGTCCACCCCGAGTACATCCGCAATCGCCGGATCAGCATTGGCTGCCGTAATGCGGTAGCTGCCCCGCAGGATCGGAATGTCGTACTCCGTCTCCAGGATCTGGTAGATCGTCTCGTGCTCCAGATTGTGCCCTTCGAGGAGTTGGGCGTAAAACATGGGAAGCCAGGTGCGGTCGAACGCCACCGGTCGGTCGTCGCCGAGGCGCAGGCGATCGAGCCGCATCACCTTCTGCTCGTCGGTGTTCAGGTGAACAGTCACATCCGGGGGAGGCGTCTCCGGGGCGTGATGCTCTACCACAGAGCGAGCTTCGAGTCCGGCCTGCGCCATGTCCTGCGCAAAGTCAGTGAGCCGCACGAGTCCCTGCGCGGCCCGCTGTTCTTTAACGAACGACCCCAGCCCCTGCCGCCGATAGATGTAGTCCTCATTTTCGAGTGTCTGTAGGGCGCGCCGCACCGTCACGCGGCTCACATCGAACCGCTCGCCGATCTCTTTCTCCGAGGGCAGCTTTTCATCCGTGCCGTATGCGCCGTCGTCAATTTGCTCGCGCAGCCAGTCGCTGATCTGCTCGTGACGCGGGCGTCCAGATTCGAGGTCCATAGCGAAGATTCAGAAGATGTCTGCGGGAAGCGCAGCGAAAGAGAACATATTCACGGTCTGCACCAAGCGAAAAGCTCCTATCGTCGACGGTTCGCCTAGGATCCGTCCTGATGTTCGATCGTCGGCGGCCGACGCCGTTCCTTCGTTCACAGCCAGCGCGGCTCTCAAGGGGCCATTACATCGGGTTCAGGGAAACTCCTACAAACGAACCTCCAGGGGAGCGCTCTCTTTTGATGTGTAGTGAAGATGTTCGAATTCCGTAGACGTGGTCGTGGACCCCGTCGCGGAGGTACACCAAACGCACGTTCTTACACAACGGAGGATCCAGCCATGCTCAATATCCAACGAGTGTTGTTTCCTACTGATTTTTCCGATGGGTCAAAGCGCGCCTTTCCGCAGGCGGCGTTTCTCGCGGACTGGCACGACGCTGAACTCCACATTTTGAACGTGACGGGCCGCCACCGACACGACTACAAGGAGACGAAGAAAAACTTTCCGATCTCGCCCGACACCCTCACGGAGTGGCTTCGGCGCCCGGCGCAGTCGGTCGAAGGGACGACCTGGCCCGACCTGGAGGCCCTGCCGATCGAGCAGTCCCAGATCGAGGCGTCCACCCCCGCGGAGTCCATCGTCACGTACGCGGACGACAAGAATATTGATCTCGTGGTGATGGGCACCCACGGACGGCGCGGCGTCGATCGGATGCTCTTCGGCAGCGTAACGGAAGAGGTTGTACGGCGAGCCCCATGCCCAGTTTTCACCGTGCGGGCCGACGCCGACAAGACGCCCGGACAGGCAGTTCGACGGGTTCTCGTTCCCATCGACTTTTCCGACGCGTCCGAAAGCGCCGTGCAGCACGCCAAGGAGATTGCACTTACCTACGGGGCGGAGATCGATCTGCTACACGTCGTGGAACCGCCCTTCTACCCGTCGGCGTACGGCATTGATACCACCACCTTTCCCACACAAGAGGTGGTGGACCGAGTCGAGAAGCAGCTGGGAGACATGGCGCGCGAGGAAATTGGGTATGAGCACGTCATGGTGAGTGCCACTGTAGGACACCCCCCCAGCGAAATTTTGAACTACGTGGATGAGAACGAGGTAGATCTCGTGGTCATTGCCACGCACGGTCGTACGGGACTGGAGCGCGCCCTTCTCGGCAGCGTAACGGAGCGAGTGCTGCGGCGCTCCCCTGCCCCGGCCTTCGTGGTGAAGCCGACTCGTAAATCGCTGTTGCCCTCTGCCAAGACGGCGGCAACCCAGGAAACGTAACAGCTGTAACCGTCTACCTCACAGAGAACTCCCATCGTAAACGATATGGCCCGGAACGTGCCGTTGATGCCGAACGGCGCTTCTCGGGTCATTTGCGTTGGGGCGGCGCCTCCGGAGTGGGAATACCCTCATCTGCTAGATACGATACCAACTCCGGCACCTCTATTCCGGTAGGAAGCAAGCTTCCGTAGCGTCGTTGGAGTCCAACGACGCTACACGGGTGTCCTCTGCCCCGTCCGACGGACAATCTCACAATCCTACAGTCCAACGGCGCTTCTGGAGGCCTCCTTGACGACACCGACGATACGATAGGGGTTTGCGTATTGCACCGCCGCACCTCCTACCTGAAGTCTGCAGTAGGATTCAGTATTACGACTCCTGCATTCGGGCGTGCCGTATCGCTCGCGCCACTTCTTCTGCCTGCTGCCGCGCCCGCTCCGCGGTCTTGACACCCTCCACCCCAATCACATCGCCAACCCCAAACACGGTCTCAAACCGCGGGTGCCGAAACGTTTCAGGATCTACCTCTAAGTACCCCCGCATCGGCCCCCTCTGATAAGATAGATCACTCTGTTCGAGAATGGCAGGCGGCCGCATGGGCGGCACCACGTGTAGGAGATCATACCGGAGAACGTCCTGACTCTGCGACTCTCCCTTCGACACGTTGAACACGGCCTCTCGGTGGTCGGGGCGCACGTCGACGAGATCGTATCCGGAGAAGATGCGGATGTCCTCTACGTGCTCACTGCGATCAAGGAGATCGCCATACTCCGCCCCCATTGCCTCGGACGAGGCGGCGGTCGCAAAGTACAACTCCGTGCGGTCCCGAACACCAGTTTCTTGCCATAGCGCCTCGGCCCGGAAGAGAAGACGCAACGGAGCGCTTCCGCTTTTGTGTGGTGTGGACGGGGCCGTAAACAGGGCCCTCCCTCCGTCAAATGTACGGATCAAGTCCCAGGCCTGACCGGCCGACTCGTAGCTGTACACACTGCAGATGCCGGCTTTGCCAAGATTCGCTTTCAGATTTCGAATGCGGTCCCATTGAACGTGAGTGCCGATGGCAACAACAAGATGCTCATAGTGCACCTTCCCTCCGTTCTCCATCATCACGACTCGCTCTTCCGGGTGAATTTCCGCTGCCCGGGCCTGAATCCAGCTCACCTCTTCTGGAATTTGCAGGTGCTCCGGCGAACGCGTCTGTTCTTTTTGGATGCCTTCTGTTCCAACACGCATCCACGCCGGCTGATCGTAGTGGGTCATCGACGGCTCAATGAGGGCGATGTCCGCAGCTAGCCCCATTTCACGCAAGGACTGGAGAACGGCAATCCCCCCCACCCCGCCGCCGAGTACAACAACGGGATACGAGGACGCAACGGGGGCGTCCGTCTGCGTAGGTGACCCCACATTCGATTCCGATGGAGGCGAATCGGAGGAACTGTCAGAAATAGAAAGGCGCGTATTCATGGAGAAGTGGCCCTGCGGCAGGAGATGGCTCGGGATTGCACAAGTTCGCAGTTCACTCCCCAAGACACAAAGGAGAACTGGCGCAACCCTTCCCGCGAACTTCCCCCTTTACCCGTAAGGATTTGGAGCCTCCTCCGACCTCCTCTTGTCTGAATGGCGTCTGTGCCAATCGTTTCTCGTTTGGGGTGCGTGAGGATTCGCCCCACAGTCGTTTGCGTGAATGCTACAACGTTGGCCAACGCTGTATCCGCTACGATGTGTTTCCCTCTTGGATGTCTTCTTCTCCTGGTGCAGACGGCTCTCGAATTGTGCTCCCTCCCCATGCATACGCTCAAGCAGTCCCTCCCTACGACCGGCTCCCATCCGATTCTCGATGAACTCCGGTCGTCGCTATACCACGCCCTTACGATCCTGAACGAGAAGTGGGAAGAAGTATCGCTGTCCGTAACCGCCCCGTCGTTCTCGTCAACGAAGGGAACCGAACGCTCCTTTCGAGTAGAAACCCCCACCGAGCGGATTGTGCAGATTCAATTCGGAGTGTATCCGCTCGGTCCTGGAACGTACGAGGTGTACATTTCACTTGCCGATGGCCCCACGCGACGCCTCACCTACGATTCAAACCGGGGAGACACCACCGACGCCGAGCAGGCATGGCTTGGGCAAACAGCCACCATCGCCCTGATGGAAGAGATCGAACCGCGACTTAGCCGGATCGAATCGCCCCCGCCCGAGCCATCTCCCGACGCCTCCGTTCCCCAACTGGACATTGAATGCGACGGGACCATTCGGAACCTCAACCCAGCGGCCCGCACCATTATCGATGTGTCCGGCGACTCCTGCGAGGCCCCGAGCTTTTTTACCTATGTCCACGGCCGCAATCTGCGCCAGGTGATCCGCGACCTCACCCGCATGGAGCAGGGAACCATTCAGCGCGCGCGATGGCTCCTGCGTCTCCAAACGGGAGAACCTCGGGAACGCTGGTACCGCGGACGGGCAACGAGCCAGCTCGACTCGAAGGGGACGGTTCGCCTTCGCCTTCACCCCCTGAGTCCTCCGAAAACACCGCCCTCCGAAGGCGACGCCGCGCCCGCTGAACACAGAAAAGCCGACAGGACGTAAGCGGCCCTGCCGGCTCATATGCATTGCGTGTCGAAGAGTGGGGTCCGGTCGCGTCGACCTCAGGTCAAGAGGTCAAGGCGCCCTTCGGGCCAACCCGCCCAGGGAGCAACCCGCTATCGGGTCGCCGCCTGCGAAACGGCGCGCGTGTCAAGCGAATCGAGCACACCGGGGAGCTCGTTCGGATCCTCGATGACGAGGTGAGCCCCCCGCTCCTTCAGCAACGGTTCGTGCTCCTCGGCATCCACGTAGGGTGGCACGACCCCGATGGCCCACATATTGGCGTCGCGAGCGGCCTTCATGTCATCGACCGAGTCGCCAACGTAGGCAACCTCCTCCGGACTGAGGTCACAGCCGGCAGCGGCGAGCATGGTGAGGGAGTGCTCGAGGGGAAACGGATCCGGCTTCTGCCGCTCGCCCTGCTTTTCCTTGCCTACGAGCAACGGGAAGTAGCTCGACCAATTCTGATGATTCAGGGTCCATTCGGCCTCCTCTTCGGGCCGTCCCGTAACGATGCCAAGAATGCGGCCATCGTTGAGCGTGTCGAGAGTCGTGTCGTCGATGAGGGCCGGCTCCTCGTTGATGAAGCCGTCCCAATCATCGCCCCGGTAGCGATCCTGAAACTCTTCGATCACACGACTCAGCGGCACCTCCATCGCCGTGTCCGTAATGATGGCGTGGGTGAGCTTCCAGTCGTCCTCGAACCCGCCGTAGTTCTTATACCGCTGAATGGCGTTTTCGCCAATTTTGCGGCCGGTGAAGTGCTCGACCGTTTCCTCGATGGCGCGGCGGTACGAGCGAGACACGTCCACCAGGACGCCGTCCATGTCAAACAGCAACGCGTTGACGGATACGTTTTCGGGCATGAAGCGTGCGGGTCTACGTTCGGGTGATAGCGGCCAATTTGGTTCCACCGTACGACGCCGCCACAGTTCCGGCGCCGTGTGTCCTTTTGTCCATCCTTCGTCGCTTACTCCTCTCCCTCCGATTGTTCCTCCAGAAGGGACTCCACCGCCCGGCGGAGCTGCGGATCTTCGCCCTCGGCCTTGATCGCAGGAGGGTTCTGAACCGAGATGTCGGGACGAGCCGGGCCGTGCTCCATGTTCTCGTCCGTCTGATAGACGTACCAGGCCCGGAACGGCATGCGCACGTACGACCCATCGAGAAGACCGGTGCCGCCGGTGGAGATGACGGCGCCGAACGTCGGCTGGCCCACGAGCGGGCCATGTCCAAGGTTCTTAAAGGCGTGAGAGAAGATCTCAGCATTCGAGTAGCTGTTCTCGTTGGCGAGGGTCGCCGTGGGCTTTGTCCAGGCCGCATAGGGCAAACGTTCGCCGAACGGATAGTGCTCGCGGAACTGCTTGTGGTTCTGTTGCAGATTGTCCGTAGCCCCGCGCGGAACGGTGTATGCGTGACGACGCACATTGAGAACCGTCATCAAGTAGTCCGTCGTCCATCCGCCCCCGTTAAAGCGCACATCGATGATGAGTCCCTCTTTGTCGTGGGCGCTGGCGTAGAGTTCGCGCTCGAAGTGTTCGAAGCTCTCCCAGTTCATGCCCTCGACGTGGATGTAGCCGAGGCGCCCGTTGGAATACTCCTCCACCAATCGCTTGCGCTCCTCTACCCACTCGCGATAGAGTTCATCTTGCAGGTCGTCGGTGGGCCGGATGCGAACGGTTCGCTCCTCCCCGTCCGGACCGGTCACGCGGAGAAGCACCTTTTCTTTCACCGTCCCCTCCATGAGGGCGTAGAAATTGCCCGCTTCCGCCACGGACGTACCGTTTACCGTGGTAATCACGTCTCCCTCACGGAGCGTACTGGTCTCGCGGGCAGCGGGGGACCGCGGCACCACGCGCTGCACCTCCACGCCGTTGTCCACCGGATCCACCTCAACGCCAATGCGACCGGTCCGCTCATTTTGCGTTTCGGCCCGATCTCCCCCGTAGTAGCCCATGTGGCTAGCGTTGAGCTCCCCCAGCATCAGATTTACCGCATCCTGGAAATCCTGTGTGGTGGATGCCTGCAGCGCCCAGGGACGGTACTTCGTCCGCAGCGAGTCCCAGTCGTCGCCGTGGAAGTTGGGATCGTAGAAGCCTTCCTGCAGGGCACGCCCCACCTCCGTGAAGATTTGCTCCCGCTCCTTCTCATGATTGACCTCCATCGTCGCCTGGAAGGCAAGGCGCTCCAGGTCCGGCTTCTCGGTAGGCACCCGAGCAATCTGCCCGTTCGAGTGCGTGAAGGTCACCTGCGTTCCGGTCGGGGCCAGGCGCACGTTTGACGGTTCCACACCGCCCTCTGTAATGCGCGTGCGCTCCGATCCGTCCCACTGGATGCTGTAGAGGTCGACCTCGGTGTCATAGTCGGCCGCCCAGCCGCTCCCGCCAGCCACGAAGTAGAAGGTCTCCCCATCCTCGCCGATGACGGGCTCTCCCTCATTGCCCGGAAGGGCCGTCACGCGCTCCAGGCGATCATGAATGTTCTCAAAGTCGATCTCGACCGACGGCGTCTCGCTTTCATCCGAGTCCCCGGCGTCCGCCGCACCGTTCTCTGCCTCATTTTCCTCAATCTCTTCCCAGTCGCGCTCGGTCTTTTCCCAGTCCTCCTCCTGAAGCCACACGAACCACACGTCCGATCCGGCAGCGCTACGCTCGGAGACGAAGCCAAGCTTTGACCCGTCAGGGCTCCACACCGGTGCACTATCGCCGCGCGGGTGCTGACTCACGTTCACCGGTTCGCGCGACCCGTCGGCAGCGTGAATGTAGATGTCCGAATTGAAGTTTAGATTGCTCTTGCTGTAGGCCAGCCACTCGCCGTCGGGGCTCCACGAGACGTCCGTAGGGGCGTTCCAGCCGTCCACGAGCACTGCCTCATCCGTGAGGCCGTCCGCCGAGAGAGTGGCGGTGAGAAGCTGCCCTTCGCCGTAGCTCGTCATCGAGCCACGCCGGAGCGCGATTCGAGAGCGGTCGGGTCCCATCGACAGGATTCGTTCATTCTCAGGCGTGTCCGTGAGGCGCGTAACCCGATACTGGAGAGCATCGTACAAGTCGCCCGGATGCTCGGAATCGGCCGACTCGAGGCGGTAGAGGTCGTATTGTCCACCGTTGCGATCCGAAACAAAGACGAGCGTGGAATCGCTGGTCCAGGTCACGTCGCGGTCGCGGTAGGCGTGCTCCGTAAGTCGGGTTGTCCGCGGCTCATCCGTTTCGTTTTGCATGAGGAAGAGCTCTCCGCGAAGCACGAGGGCCACCTGCTCGCCGTTGGGCGATACTGCGTAGTCCCGCACCCCGTTACTCATTTCCATTTGTTCGGTGGGATCGAAGCGATAGTCCGCCGGCACCGTCACGTCCAGTTGCCGCGGCTCGCCCCCATTCTCCATTACATAAATGTCCGTCTGCCGCTCAAAGGCGATCACCCGCCCATCGGCACTGGCACTGAGGGCTCGCACCCCATCGTCCTCAAACGACGTCACGGCCTCGGGTGCCCCATCGGTTCCTCCCTGATCGGTAATGGCCTGCCGGTGGACGTTGTAGGTGCCGCTCCGCTCACTGATGTAGAGGAGCGTCCGTGGGCCCGTCCACACCGGGTGGTGATCGTTGCCCCCATAGCTCGTGATGCGGGTAAAGCGGTCATTTTCCGTATCGTAGATCCAGACCTCGCGGTCGGCTGGTCCCTGATAGCCTTTTTTGCTGGTGTCATTGTAGCCCTGCTCAAAGGCAATGAAGCGCCCGTCCGGCGACATGCGGGGCGCAGCGCCCACCGCGTCGAGGCGCCGGTTCGGCGTGCCGCCCTCTGCCGGCACCTGATAAATCTCATTCAGCCACTCGGCCTGTGCGTAGGTGCGACGGGTCGTGAAGAGGAGATGTCCATTCGGGGTCCACCCGCTCAGGGCATCGTCGGTGGAGTGATACGTGAGGCGCTGCGGCGTGCCCCCCTCCGCGTCCATGAGGTACACGTCGTCGTTGCCGTAGCGATCACTCGTGAAGGCAATCTGCTCCCCGTTCGGGCGCCAGCGGGGGGTCCCCTCGTAGGCCTCGTGGATGGTTAGGCGCTCGGCCCGCCCCCCATCGACCGGGACCGTCCACAAATCCCCCTGGTAGGAAAATGCGACCTGATTGCCCTCCGGATGCACAGCAGGATGCCGCATGAACGGATCCGTCGTTTGGGCCAACGCAGGCCCGACGAAAAGAGCGAGCAGGAAAACGGCAGTAGCAAAACGGAGTTGCATAGAACGTAGGTTGGGAGCAATCATGCGGAAGCGCTTTCCTTCATACATCAAGGATGGAAACGGGTTCAGGGCCCGTCGTTCTGTGGCATGGGGGGCTCGGACACGGCCACAGCGACCCATGCAGGTTGCCCTGAAGATGCGTGCCCCTTCTCACTGTCCAAGTATACGCACCGAGTCGCCCAGTACGTCCTCCACGTAGAGCATCTGCAATAGAACGATGACCACAATGGCGAGCGGGGCAGCAAGCAGAACGCCAGCCGCTCCGGCCAGCACCCCCATCGCAATCTGTGCAGTGATGAGAATCACAGGCGGCATCGACACGGCGCGCTGCTGAACGAGGGGGGTGATGACGTAGCTTTCGAGCGTTTGTACGGCCCCGAAGACCAGCACGACGTAGAACACCTTCGTGAGGCTCACCATGAGGGCCACCAGCACCGCGGGAATGAAAGAGAGGATGGGCCCCACGTATGGCACGAAGGAAAGTAGGGCCGCCAGCAGGCCGAGCGCGAGGGGCGTGGGCACCCCGGCAATCCAAAGGCCAAGCATCGTCAGGGCCCCGACGACGCTCATCATGGTGAGGCGCCCCACCAGCCACCACCGGAGCGCGTGGGCCAGCGCATTTATCACTTCGTGGGCCCGCTCGCGGTGCCGCTTGGGCGTGAGGTGCACGATGCCGCTGACGTACGAGCTGGGGGCTGCTGCTCCGTAGATGCCGATGAAGACAATCACGAAGACATTGGCCACCACGCCCAGGGTTCGCGAGAATGCGCTCGTGACTCCTCCCATCACTTCTTTGGGAGACGGCATGAGGTCGCGCAGGGCATTCGGATCGGCCAGGAGCCGCTGCGTCCAATCCAGGTTTGCAATTCGCTCTCGGAAGCGCGCCACCGCCTCGGGAAGCTGTACGATCAGGTCGTTAATCTGGCCGGTGAGGGGCGGCCCCACCATGCCCGACAAAATGAACGGCACAAAGATCGCCGTCGTGATCACCACCGCCAGTGCACCGGGGCGCTCCAGAGGCGTTCGCCGCTGCAAAATATCCGCGCCTCCCCCAAGCCCCACTGCTACCAGCACCCCCGCAAATACGATGAGCAGAACGCGCGAGAGCACCACGAACAGATACAGCAGCAGGATCGACGCGGCCACAATGCCTACCGCAATCATAACCCGATTCGGAAAGGGACGCCGAGAGGACATGGTAGAAATGGAGGAAGCACTGAAGAACGGCAGACACAATACTATACACTCGCCCCCTCGACGAGCCTGGCACGGCATGGACGGCTATCCCCCATCCTCTCTCCCCGACAGACACTGGAAGGGGCAAGAGGAAGACAGAATCGAACGAAGGCCCGTCCCAAGAGGAGATCTCCCTCACTCCGCCCCGCCTCCACGGGTGTGCTCCCTAAACTTGGAGCAGAACGCATGCGACGCAAGCGTGAGAAAACTCGTTCGGGAAGGGGCAGCAGGATGCTTCCATGCCGAGAACAAGATCAGCGAGCAATCGGAGCCCTACGAATTCATCATCTCCAGGAATTCGTCGTTGCTCTCGGTGTCTTTCATCTTGTCGAGCAGGAATTCCATCGCCTCGATCGGCTCCATGTCCGCCAGAATCTTGCGCATCACCCACACACGCTTCAGCTCCGGCTTTGTCAGCAGTTCCTCTTCACGACGGGTGCCGGAGAGGATGAGGTCGATTGCCGGAAACACACGACGGTCGGCCATTTCCCGATCGAGCACAAGCTCCATGTTGCCGGTGCCCTTGAACTCCTCAAAGATGACCTCGTCCATGCGGCTGCCGGTGTCGACGAGGGCCGTGCCGATAATGGTGAGCGAACCGCCCTCCTCCACGTTCCGCGCCGCGCCGAAGAAGCGTTTCGGTCCCCGAAGCGCACCGGCCTCAATACCGCCGGACAAGGTCCGGCCCTGTCCCGGATGCACAGCGTTGTGCGCACGCGCAAGCCGCGTGATGGAGTCGAGGAGCACACACACATCCTGCCCCGACTCGACGAGGCGTTTCACCTTCGCGAGCACCGTGTCGGCCACCTCTACGTGCCGCTCCGGATCTTTGTCAAATGTAGAAGCAACCACTTCTCCGTCGACGTTGCGGTCCATGTCGGTCACTTCTTCCGGCCGCTCGTCGATGAGAAGCACCAGGAGATGCGTATCCGGATGATTCGTCGTAATCCCGTGGGCGATCTTCTGCAGAAGCACCGTCTTCCCCGCCTTCGGGGGCGAGACGATAAGGCCACGCTGTCCTTTTCCAATGGGCGCAAACAGATCCAGAATGCGGGTGCCATACTCCTCCGCTTCCGTCTCCAGCGTGAGCCGTTCGTCCGGAAAGATGGGCGTCAAATATTGAAACTCGCCTCGCTCCTCCACGTCCCCCGGATCGCAGCCATTAATCTCGTCGACCTGAATGAGGGCAAAGAACTTCTCCCCCTCCTTCGGGGGGCGGACTTCGCCGCGTACCGTATCGCCCTGCTGAAGGCCAAAGCGCTTAATCTGCGACGGCGACACGTAGATGTCGTCCGGACTCGACTCGTAGCTGTACTCGTCGGATCGGAGGAAGCCGTAGCCGTCCGGCAGGATTTCCAGGAGTCCCGTCTTTTGAATCATGCCCCGCAGCTCCGTCTCGTCGGGGTCGTACGTGCGCATGTACTCGGGCCGGCCGGACGCTTCGGCGTTCTGCCCGGAGGAGGCCTCTTCCTCCTCTTGTGCAGACGGAGAGGCCTCCTCCCCAGTGGCTTCCGACGCCTCCCGTTCATCGTCCGGGGAATTCGAGGCCGTTCCGTTCTTTTCCGACGAAGAGGCCGAATCCGAAGCCTCATCCAGGGGCGCATCGCCAGTAGCGGCGCCTTCGGCCTGCGCCTCCAGGATCCGGTAAATGAGATCTTGCTTGCGCAGGTCGGAGTAGCCCGGCAGATCCAGCTCGCGGGCAATGTCGCGCAGCTCGTCGAGCTTCTTTTCTTGCAGTGTGGAAATCTTCATGCGGTTACGCTGTGCGGTTCGGATGCGTGCCGCAACGACCTGTGTAGGAGGAGGACAAAAGACACAGGAACGAATGGCGGCGAGTGGACCAGATGGAATCGTAGGCGTTCATGCTCCTCAGTCCCTCCTCGACTGAGTCTCGTTCGCGGCCTTCAGTCAACCCGTCGTGCAGAGCACAGCTCGATGCGAGGCGCCGACTCGAACACAACGGCGCATTCGGAGCGGAGGGCAACGGTGGGGAATCGCCCGCTCCCTCGCCTGGTGTGTGCGAACGGCAGGTCCCTAAAGGTCGCTGTAGAGGAAAGTGCAGATGCGATCATACATCAACGAACCTCACAAAGGCTTGATCCGTCTACGACGGTCCGTTACTCAAAACTCTACTTCCCCCTACGAACGAAACAATTCGTGTGCCACGAGAACAGTCTCCTCCGGCAGATTTGTTCGGTTCTCGCCGAACCTCCGTGCAATCTTTACCCTTTTGCCCGATCGCATCGGAATATCGTTTTGCCCCGCCCCGCTCCGCCTCCGCCCGAGTGATCTTCATGGATTTCTTTCCGGATTGCTCGCCCGAATGAGCCTGCAACGTTACGTGTACGGGCCTGATATGTCTTATACATACCACGTTCCGTTACGCTCCTTTCCTCCGTGCGACGTTCGTGTCTGCTATGACCTATCGCTGGACCTATCGTTCACTCGACACCCCCGAGGTCGTTTCTGAGCTTCAGGACGCGCTCAACGATCTGCCGGCGGCACTGGCTCGCGCGCTGGCCCTCCGGGACGTGTCGACGTTTGACGAGGCCCGCCACTTCTTTCGGGCCGACCGGGCGGATCTGCACAACCCGCTCGGCATGGCCGACATGAAGAAAGCGGCGGATCGCCTGAGCACCGCCATCGACGACGGTGAGCGCGTGCTCGTGTACGGCGACTACGACGTGGACGGCACGACGGCCGCCGCCCTAATGACCGACTTCCTTCGCAAACAGGGCGTGGAGACCTCTTTCTTCATTCCCGACCGGTACGATGACGGCTACGGCCTCTGTGCCCGCGGGCTCGACGCAGCAAAGGAGCTTGGGGCCTCGCTCGTCGTGGCGCTCGACTGTGGCATCACGGGCCATAAGGAGGCGACCTATGCCCGCGAGCAAGGACTCGACCTCATCATCTGCGACCACCATACGCCAAAGGAAACCGACGACGGCGTGGATCTGCCCGATGCGTACGCCGTCATCGATCCCAAACGGCCGGACGACGACTATCCCTTTACGGAGCTTTCCGGGTGCGGTCTTGGCTTTAAGCTTGTGCAGGCTACCCTCGACCGACGAGGGCAGAACCCCGACGCTGCGTTCGACTACCTCGATCTGCTCGCTGTCTCCACCGCCAGCGACATCGTGCCACTCTACGGGGAAAACCGCGTCCTCATGGCTGAGGGCCTGGCCGCCCTCCAACAAAGCGACCGTCCCGGCCTTCGCGCACTGGCCGACGCTGCCGACCTCAATCTCGAAACTGTGACGTCGACCGGAAACATCGTCTTTACGCTCGGCCCGCGCATCAACGCCGCCGGGCGAATGGCCCATGCCTCCACGGCCGTGGATCTCTTGCTTGCTCAGAGCTACTCGGAAGCGGAGCCCCTCGCCGCCGAACTGGAGCGCCTCAACAAGAAGCGCCGCACGATCGACGATGCGACGGAAGAAGCTGCCGTGGAAAAGGCCGAACGGCAGATCACCTCCCGCAGCCCACACGCCCTCGTGCTCTACGAAGAAGACTGGCACCTCGGCGTCATTGGCATTGTGGCCAGTAGCATCGTCGAGCGCTTCCACAAGCCGACGATCCTGCTTACGCATAACGGCGACGAGGTGAAAGGGTCGGCCCGTTCGATCGAAGGCATCAACATCTACAACGCCCTCTCGGACTGTGCCGACGTGCTCACCCAGTTCGGCGGACACGACCACGCAGCCGGCCTCTCGCTGGACGTGGACGACATCGAGGCCTTCCGGGACCGGTTCGACGCTGCTGTCGGAGAGCGGGTGACTCCGGAACTCCTGACCCCGTCGATCAATGTGGACGCTGAGCTCGATCTCGGGATCATTGGGACCGTGGAGGACCGATTCTGGGCTGTGCTCCAACAGTTTGGGCCGTTCGGTCCGGCGAATGCCCGCCCGGTCTTTCACGGCAAAGACCTGGCCGTGGCCGGCACGCCCCGCACCGTGGGAAGCGACGACAGTCACCTCAAGTTCGAGGTCCGGCAGCGCGACGACGAGCGCGGACGCAACGTGTTCGACGTCATCGGCTTCGGAATGGGCGAGAAGCTCTCAGTGCTGGAGCAGAGCCAGAACGAGGGACGCCCAATTGAGTTGCTGTTCTCACTGGAGGAAAACACCTGGAACGGACAAACCAATCTTCAACTGAAGGCGCGCGACGTACGACTGGAGGAGTAACCCACACGCGCTGGGCGTTTTGGACTGGCGGATAGAGCGTGGAGCGTGTGCGCATTCGACGTCAGCGGGGAAAGGAGACAAGTTGCGGAGATCTCTCCTTCTCCCCCTCGCTCATCCCCCACGCTCCCATTCCCTCATCCCCTTCCACGCCCCATTTGACGATTCCTTCGCAACCGTCCCCCGGTCCGCGGATTCACAGTGCGCGGTCCCTGCTTTCTCGCCCAATTTCCCTGCGCATGCCATGACCTGGTGGGAAGCCCTCCTCCTTGGACTCGTCCAGGGCATCACAGAGTTCGTCCCCGTCTCCTCGTCCGGCCACCTGGTTCTGAGCCAGCATCTGCTGGGACTCGGCGCCGAAGAATCCGACATCACCTTCGAGGTGTTCGTCCACTTCGGTACGGTGCTCAGCATCTTCACCGTGTACGGCCAAGAGGTGGCCGACCTTCTGGCAGAGGCGTGGGCTGGTCTCCGACACCCAACCCTCGTCCCCGAGCGCTACCGGGAAAATGACACGTTTCGGCTCGGCGTGTTCATTCTCATCACGCTCATTCCCACGGGCCTCGTGTATGTCCTCTTCAAGACTCAGTTGGAGCAGGCCTTCGGAAGCCCGCGCTTCACGAGTGCCATGTTGCTCGTCACGGGGGTACTCCTGCTGCTCACCCTGCTCCGCCCCCAACCGGAGGGGATGCTGAGCCCAATCAAGTCGTTCGTCGTCGGCGTTGCCCAGTCCGCCGCCATGATTCCGGGAATCTCCCGGTCAGGGTCCACCATCTGCACGGCACTTTACCAGAACGTCCGCCCCGAGCGAGCCGCGAACTTCTCGTTCCTCATGCTGCTACCGGTCGTGCTGGGCGCCACGCTTCTGAAGGGACTCGAACTGGCAGAGCAGGGACTGACCACCGAATGGGTTCCTCTCTTCATCGGCACGGTTGCCGCCTACGTCTCCGGCATTGCCGCCATCTACATCGTGATCGACTTCGTCCGGCGGGGCAACCTGCAGTACTTTGCCTACTACTGTTTCCTCGTCGGCGGACTGGGGCTGTGGCTGCTGTAGGACGACCGCTCCTCCAAAAAGCACCCTCCGCTCCCTGAAGCAACCTCGGTCGACAGTCCGCGGTCGCAGGCCATGTACGCACGCGGTCGCCCGTTCTCACTGGCCGTGCAGTGCCTACGCGTCCGATTCGTCTTCGGCGCTGAGCGTATCGATCGGATACCACTCCGGCTCCGGCTCCACGGTGATGGACGGTTCCGGCCCGGCATCGTCCCACCCCTGATCGCTCACCGTCATGAGCGGCTTCACCGTCATGTCGCGGTCCACCACGATTTGGCACGAGAGTCGCATCTCACCCATCTGCCCGATGTCGCCGAGCTTCTCGTGCTCGGCCTTCGTCATCACGGAGGGCTCCCCCTCCTCAAACTGGACGCGACAGGTCGTACACTGGGACTGTCCTCCGCATCGATGGCCCACATCGACACCGGCATCTTCGATCGCCCGAACCAGCCGGGTGCCCTCTTCGACCTCGACTGTTCCAACCCCTTCAATCGTTAACTCGTGCATAAACGGATGTCTGATCTGTGCAAGTAGTGTATTGTGAGTGACGACGCATAAAAAGACGAATCGGCGGCGAGTCCGTCAACCCCTCGCGCCTCCCGAAATAAACATGTGTGCGTAATTTTACCGGGGCGCGAAGGTCTGTGGACTGCCTTTTCTCCTTGCCAGAACGGCAACGGTCGAGGCGCTCCACGGAGCGAGCATTGGCGTACCCACACGTACACCGTCCGACGGCCGTGCCTCCTCCTTTGGATCAGATCTGTTGATCGTGGGAGCATTTGCCGGGGCGAGAGGTGTCATATTTGCACACACCCGGGTGGCGCCCAGGCCTTTGCAATAAAGCCGTAATATGCTTCATTTCCTCTCCCGATTGTGCCAGACGTTTCGCATCATCAACGTACCGTAGATTCTCGCCCCACCCGTCCACGCTCTTATGTCTGCTCACGTCGTTCTCGTTGACGAAAACGACCAGTCTCTGGGAACGGCCGAGAAGCTGCGTGCCCACACGGAAGGCTGGCTCCACCGGGCCCTATCGGTCTTTGTCTTTGACCGGGCGGGCCGCCTCCTCCTCCAGCAACGGGCCAAAAGTAAATACCACTCTGGGGGCCTATGGTCGAACACCTGCTGCAGCCATCCGCATCCCAGCGAAGCCCCCGGAGCTGCGGCCCGCCGCCGGCTCAACGAGGAAATGGGCTTTTCCTGCGATCTATCTCCGGCCTTTCCCTTCACGTACCGCGCTCCCGTAGGGCAGGCACTCACAGAGCACGAGTACGACCACGTGTTCATTGGGGTCGTAGACGAGATTGCGATCCGTCCTCACCCCGATGAAGTGGCCGACTGGGCGTGGGTCACCCCCGAGTCGCTTCGCATGGATATGGAGTCCCACCCGGACCGCTACACGGTTTGGTTTCGTCGTCTGCTCGACCGCGTCTTGACGGAGGCCCCGGTGTCCCAGACTGCCTCTTCCGTGCCGTCCTCTTCGTAGGGACTGTTTTGATTTTTGACCGTCGGGCGGTCGGGACGTCTGTACGTCAGCGCTAGGGTCCTCCGCAAGGTCCCGAAAGCGACCTAGGGGCGGAGATGAACGCCCCGCAATCGTCAACGGCATCCGGGCCCATTCCTCCGAACTCTTCGGAACGAAAGTGTCGCGAGGCGAACCGCCCATCTCAGACACGCGCTACTCGGACGTCGGTTGGAGCTCGCTCAGCGCCACTGTGTGGCTGAGTACCGAGGCCCCTTCCTTGTCGTGCAGGCGCATCCGAATCCGCGGATCTTCCCGTGACCAGTCGATCGTGACCGAGCCATAGTTGGGATAGGGATAAATCGTGTCTCCCACGCGGAGGGGATTGGGCAGATTTTTCGCCTGCGGCCACTCCTGGTTCAGGGCACTGGACGTAAAGTCGTACAGCGGATACGGGCCGCCGGTGTAACGAGACAGCTCGCCCCAGTGCACGTCTCCACTCAGAAAGAGAACGCCGCCGGCCCCCGTCTCTTCGATCATCCGAAAGAGACGCGCCCGCTCCAGGGGCATCTGCGACCAGATCTCCCATCCGTGGTCGGGCGAGACCACCTGAATGCTCGACACGATGAGACGCACCTCGGCGGGCTTCTGGAGCTGCGCCCGCAGCCACTCCCACTGCGCCGCTCCCAGCATCGTCGCGTCGGGATCGCGGTTGGGCGCGTATGGCCCAAACCCACGCTCCTCGGCCTCCTCACTGAGCTCGACCGTCTCGAAGCGGTCCCGGAAGTACCGCGTATCGAGCAGAATTATCTGCACACGTTTGCCGGGTGGACCGTAGCGATGAGCCCCATACACACCGGGTCGCTGGCGACGCGGCGAGTCCTCCGGCACGTCGAAGAAGTCCAGAAAGATCTCTTCGGAGGTCTCTTTCTGTTCGTACCAGCCGCCCATGTCGTTAGCCCCGAAGTCGTGGTCGTCCCACGTGGCAAGGATCGGGGTCGTTTGCCGTAACTTCTGGTAGCCCGGCTTGGCCGCCAGCCGGCTGTACTCGTGGCGGAGGGTGTCCATGTTTGCGGTATCCCCATAAATGTTGTCCCCTCCAAAGATGAAGAGGTCGGGATCCTCCGCGAGAATGGGCGTCCAGATGGGCTGCGGCCGGTCCTGCACCGCACACGAGCCAAACACGATGCGCTGGAGAGGCTCGTCGGACGAAACGGTGGGCCGTGCCTCCTGCGCCTGTGCCGGTACGACGGCAATCGTCAAAAGGAGAATCGAGAGAACAATGACCGACGCCCCGCCTCCACGAGGAAGCGGGGCGCCGGGTGTCGGAATCGAATCAGCGATCATTATGCAATGGGAATGAGAAACAACCAGTGACGGGACAAGCCCCTACTCAAGAAGCCACATCTCCGTGTTGATGGTATTGGGCCCCTGGCGTTCCACCGCCTCCCGGTAATTTTCTGCATTGAGCGACTGCTCGCTCTCGGGGTACCGGAAGCGGACGGGAATCTGATCCTGATTCACGTTCTGGGCCGACGGGTCGATGTCCGGCGTGCCGGTGCGGCGCCAGTTGAACCACCCTTCCATCCCGGTGTAGAAGAGCGCGATCCACTTCTGCGTGTTGATCTGCTCCAGGGCCCGCGTCTGGTCGTTGGTGGCATACGCCACTCCGGACTGGCTAAGATAGCCACTGGGCACGGACTGGCCGTACTGCTTCATCGACGCCTCGATGCCTTTCTCATAGAGCGACTGTGCATCGCCGCTGGTCCAACCCCGCTCGGCCGCCTCGGCCTTCAGGAAGAGCACCTCGGCATGGGTCATGATGAGCCCCTTCGCGGCGTTCGGCGACTCGAAGTAGCGGGTGGTGTTGAGGCTCGACTGAAATCCTCGTCCCCCGTTGTACTCGTTGGACTCACTGTCGCTGAGGCCGTTCGGGACCCCGACGTACGTGTCGAGCGAGTCCGGCAGGTCGGCAAACACCGACAGGCGCGGGTCGTCGAACTGCTTCAGCGTTTCCGTGAAGGTCTGGCTCATACGGTACGTGCGGAACGTACCGACGCGCGACGTGTGGCGGGGCCACTCGTTCGGGCGCGAGGTCTGGTACTCCAGCGCCGCGTTGTCGACGTTGTCCTCAAACACCGGGTACTCCGACGGATTATTGACGATCGTGCGGAACTGCTCCTGCACGTTCACGCCGTCGATGGCCCCCTGCTTCTCCGAAAGCCGCATCAGAAGGCGGAGGCGCAGCGAATTGGCGAGCTTCTTCCACTTCATCACGTCGCCGCCGTACAGGATGTCGCCCTGAAGGGACTGCCCATCTCCGGGCTGAAGCAGGTCGTTGGCCTCTTCCAGGTTGGTAAGGAGGCTGTCGTACACCACCGATTGTCGGTTGTACACGGGCGTCGCTTCGCCCTCCGGCACCTGGTTGACCTCGCTATACGGAATGTCGCCGTACGCATCGGTGAGCATCGAGAAGATCCACGACTTCAGGACGAGCCCAGCCCCTTCGTACGCCGGGGTATTGCGCTCTTTGGCCACCGTCATCAGGGCGTCCACACTCCGAAGATCGTCGTAGAGGGGACCCCAATACCCGACCCCCGCCCAATTGTACCGGTCAATCTCGGTCGCGAACGACACCTTCGAGGCGTACTGGAGCACGAGATTGCCCGTCGTGTGGGCAGTGTTGACGGACGTGTTCACCGAGCTGCGGATGATGTTCGGCAGCAGGAGGTCCGGCGAGACGGCCTTCGGCTCATTCGGATTGGTATTCACGGTCTCGAAGCGGGAGTCGCACCCCATCGCAAAGACCAGCACCGCAAGGGTGGTGGCCACGGCGAAGAGGCCCGTGCGAAACCGAAGAGAACGAAGCGAAAAGGAGGTTGAAGGTATAAACATACGTATCAGTAACTGCAGGCAAGAGGGGACTCAGAAAGCGAGCGGGGGTTGGGTTAGAAGTCCAGCCGCAGGTTCATGCCGAAGCTGCGCGTAGACGGCAGCTGCTGCACCTCAAAGCCCGGCGTGCGCTGGGCCCCGTTGACCATGGTCGTCTCGGGGTCGATGTGCGGCACGTCGGTCCAGAGGAAGAGATTGCGGCCGACCAGCGAGACCCCGATGTTCTGGATTCCCGTCTCGCCCAACCAGGACGGCGTGAAGTTGTACTTCAGCGTCATCTCGCGGAGCTTCACGTAGGACGCGTCGAACGAGTTTGCCTCGACGTTCGGCCGGGCGTAGTAGCTGCGAAGCCACGTGACGTACTGGGCCGATTCTGTATTCTCCGAGTAGGTGCCGTCCGCGTTCTGCACCACCCCGTCGCCCGTCACGGTCTCGCCCCGGCAGCAGGTGGTCCCTTCGAGGGTCCCGCCCTCAATGCCGGTAGCGTGGGTGTTGGAGTAGATGAGACCGCCCTGTCGCACGTCGAAGAGGACGTTGAGATTCAGGTTGTTGTAGCTGAGCGTGGTCCCAATGCCGCCCTGCCAGTCGTGGTTGTAGTTCCCCACCTTCTGCACCTCGTCGGTCAGCTGCGGCAGCCCGTCCTCGTAAATGATCTCACCGGTGTGCGGGCTGTTCGGGTCTTCGACGCGATCAAAGACGCGGCCGTAGATGTCGCCCATGCGACCGCCTTCCCGCGCCTGCACGGACCCGCCGAACGGGCCTTCGCCGAGCACAAACGTGTCGATGCCTTCTGCCAGCTCGACGATCGTGCTCCGGTTGCGCGCCCAGTTTAGGGAGACGTCCCATCCGAAGCCGCCGATGTTCTCGATCGGCGTCAGCTCCAGGCGCGTCTCCACGCCGGCGTTGCGCACCTCTCCTGCGTTCAGGAGACGCGTATCATAGCTGGTAGAGCTGGCCAGCGGCACTCGGAGAATCTGATTGCGCGTGCTGCTGCGGTAGTACGTCGCATCGAGCTGGACTCGTCCCTCGAAGAACCGAAGGTTGGTTCCGACCTCGTAGGAGGACGTAATCTCCGGCTGGAGGTCCGGGTTGGCCAGATCCGACTCCGCAACCACATTCGCCGTGCTTCCCCACGTCGGCTGAAAGGTATACGTATTGGTGAGGCGGTAGGGCTCCGTGTCGTTTCCGACCTGTGCCCAGCTGGCCCGCACCTTCGCAAAGGAGAGCGGCAGTGCGTCCGGCACCTCGAACAGATCCGTCGCAATCACACTCAGCGACGCCGACGGGTAGAAGTAGGAATTATTGTCGGACGGCAGGGTGCTCGACCAGTCGTTGCGGGCCGTCAGGTCGAGAAACACCATGTCTTCGTAGCTGATCGTGCTGGACCCAAAGACCCCGAGGATTTCCTCCTCCTGATTGAATTCGCTGGTCTGGGGCGACGAGCGAGCATTGCCGATGTTGTAGACGCCCGGCACGCTGAGGGCCTGTGCCGTCAGCTCCACGTTGCGGCGCGTTTGTCGCATAAAGTTGGCGCCCACCGACGGCTCCACCGTGAAGGCCCCGAGCTCGCGGGTGTAGTTGAGCAGCACATTGGAGTTCCACTCCAGGAAGTTGCGGTCGGTCTCCTGCATCCATCCGTTCGGCGCCGTGATGGTGCTGAAGGCCTTCCGCTGCTTGGTGAACTCGTCACTGTAGTCAAGACCGGTGCGGGCCCGCAGGTCAAGGTTCTCCGTGAAGTCGTAGCGCGCCGTCACGCCGCCGTACAGGCGATCCCGATCCAGACTGTTGGTGTTTTCGTTGACCTGGAAGTAGGGATTGTTCGTCCAGTTCAGGTCGTAGTGCGCCTGCTGGATGCCCTCCTGTCCTTCCCGCCAGTAGTCGCGAAGTCGGTCCATTTCAACGTCCCGTGCGCCCCACGTGAAGTAGTACATGATCGACTCCGATCCGTACCCGGAGGTCGGGAGATTGTCGCTGGTCGACTTTGCAAAGTTGGCGTTGGCATCCACCGTCAGGTCCTCGGTGATGTCGTAGCTGGCATTGATCGCCGCACTGGTCCGGTCAAGGTCCGTGTTCGGCACAATGCCCGAGCGGTCGCTCCGCGAAAGAGAGGCCCGAAATGAGCCCTGTTCATTTCCGCCCCGGACGGCCACATTGGTCGTGACGTTCATGCCCGTGTTGAAGAAGTTTCGGACGTTGTTCGGCGCGGAGTCCATCGGCGCCATTCCACGACGGAACTGGTTCCGCTCAATGCCTTCATCGAGGGGTACGCCCCAGTTCCAGCCCGGAGCACCCGTGCCGTCCACGTAGCTGAATTCGTTGCCGTTGCCGTAGCTGTACTCGTTCTGGTAGTCCGGCAGTCGCAGCACGCGGTCGGCCATCACCCTCGTGCTCACCGTGGCCCCAATGCCGTCCGTCTCGGAGCCGTCCTTCGTCTCAATCAGAATGACCCCGTTGGCGGCGCGAGAACCGTAGAGGGCAGCGGCACTCGGCCCCTTCAGCACGCTCATTTCCGCGATGTCGCTCGGGTTGATCTGGCTCAGACCATTGCCGAAGTCGACCTGGGTGGTCTGAGCGTCGGTGGCCTGCGTGTTTGGCGTATTGTCGATCGGAACCCCGTTCACGACGATCAGGGGCCGCCCCGATCCGGTGAGCGAGGACTCTCCGCGAATCGTCACGCGCGGCGAGCTGGCGAGACCGGCCGAGCCCCCAACAACGTTGAGGCCCGCCACCGTTCCGGAGAGACTGTTCATGACGTTCGTCTCCTGGGCGTCGGCAAGCTCCTGACCCGAGACCCGATCGACGGAGTAACCGAGCGATCGCTCCTCCCGATCGACCCCGAGCGCCGTCACCACCATCTCATCGAGCCCCACTGCGCCGGAGGTGAGTGTGAAGTCGACGGTGCGCGTCTCTCCGGCCTCCAGTTGAATGGTACGAGAGGCGTTCTGGTAGCCGACGAACGAAACGACGACCGTGTGCTGCCCCGGCGACACGGCGGTAATCTCGTAGCTTCCGCTTGCATCCGTCGAGACCCCTTTATCAAGGCCGCGGATGCGAACATTCGCCCCTGGAAGCGTCGCCCCCGACGTGTCCGTGACAACGCCACGGACCGTGGCCGGCGCCGACTCTTGCTGGGCATGTGTGGGCGGCACAAGTACGAGCGCCCAGAGCAGGCTGAATAAGGCAAATGCGAATTGTGACAATCGAGTCATGGAATGACAGACCATTTCGAAGATATCGACACCAATAAACAACGGATTGTGCTGAATCCGTTTGTAATAGAAAGGTTATAGAACTAGAGGTTTGTGACTTCGCCAATAATAAAGTTGAAAGATTTAGCAAGCCCCCGCGATATGCAATTATGGAAAATTATGTAGGGGTCAGAATAGGTGTCCTATACCTTAAAATAATGGTTTATTTATGCCTCTTTAATAAGGGCGACACATTCTTCGAAGTTAAGACGAATGGGTTGACACTATACTTCTCGCCTCCCTCCTACCCATGCCGAAAAAATCAATCTCTTTTTCCAAATTCGCCCCTAATGTCGACGCCGCTCCTCCACTCATCGTATATGGATCGCCCCTTGAAAAAACGGGGGCTTCTCCATCAGGGGGCGCCGTCGGCGGAGGTGTCGCTCCCTCGACGTTGGGCATCGAAGGGCGCGCGCAAAGAGACCTGCAATCGAAGCTCCCTCTGCCGCACAATCGTGAACGCGCGCCCAAACGGATCCGCAACGCCTCCGCAACATCTCCGTCACAATGGGGCTGCCCCCACCGCCACCGGGAAACGCCCGCCCGCCCCGGCGGTGTAATTCCTCATGTATGAGCTGACGCCCCCGGTTTTTACGGGTCACGCAACACGAAATACGCAATACGAGACCCCACCGGCAACGCTCGCTCCAAGCTCCTCCTCACGAAAGCTGCTGTCCCCCGCATGCCCGAGCACATCACGATCCGCGGTGCGCGCGAGCACAACCTCCAGAACATCGACCTCGACATTCCGCGCAATCGGCTCGTCGTGATCACCGGGCTGTCGGGGTCCGGCAAGTCGAGCCTTGCGTTCGACACCATCTTTGCCGAGGGGCAGCGGCGCTACATGGAGAGCCTGAGTGCCTACGCCCGCCAGTTCCTGGAGATGATGGAGCGGCCCGAGATCGACTACATCGACGGCCTCTCCCCCGTCATCTCCATTGAGCAGAAAACCGTAAGTGGCAACCCGCGCTCCACCGTCGGTACCGTCACGGAGGTGTACGACTTCCTGCGCCTGCTCTACGCCCGCGCCGCCACGGCGTACTCCTACGAGACCGGCAACCGGATGCGGCAGCAGAGCGACGATGAGATCGTGGACGGCATCCTCGACTTTCCCGAGGGCACGCGCCTGCAGATCCTCGCCCCCGTCGTGAAGGCGCGCAAGGGGCATTACCGTGAGCTCTTCGAGCAAACCTCCGCTCAAGGCTTCGAGCGCTTCCGGGTGGACGGCGAGATGCGCATCTACGAGGAGGGCATGAAGCTGGAGCGCTACGAAACGCACGACGTGGAGGTGGTGGTGGACCGGCTCAAGGTGAAGGACGGCATCCGCTCGCGCGTGAGTCAGTCCGTGGAGACCGCGCTGGAGATGGGTGGCGGCACGCTCATAGCGAATGTGGTGGACGGCCCCGACGTCGAAACCGGCGACCACCTCTTCAGTCGCCACCTCGTGGACCCCGAGACGGGCCTCTCCTACGAGGAGCCCTCGCCCAACATGTTCTCGTTCAACACTCCGTACGGCGCGTGCCCCAACTGCGAGGGGTTGGGCACAACGAACGAGATCGACCCGCAGCTCGTCATCCCCCATCCTGAGAAGACGATCAATGAAGGGGCCCTCGCACCGCTCGGCAAACCCCGCGACATCTGGATCTTCAACCAACTGGAGGCGGTCGCGGAGGCGTACGGCTTCGACTTCGACACGCCGATTGAGGACCTGACCGACGAGCAGCGGCGCGTCATCCTCGACGGGGCGGGCGACGAGCAGTTCGACATCACCTACGGCTATAAGGGCCGCGAGGTGAAGTACAAGCACCGCTTCGGCGGCCTCTACGAGCACATCTGGCACACCTACGAGGAGACGAGCTCCTCCAAGAAACGGCGACGGGCGGAGTCGTTCATGCGTGAGATGGACTGTCCCGAGTGCGGCGGGGGGCGCCTCAAACAGGAGAGCCTCCACTACCGCATCGCCGACCAGTCGATCGCCGACCTGGCGCAGATGGACCTCACCCAGCTGCGCGAGTTCGTGGAGGACGTGCCGTTCGAAACCGAGCGGCAGAAGCGCATCGGCGAACCGATCGTGAAGGAAGTGCGCGAACGACTCGACTTTCTCGTCGGCGTGGGCGTGGGCTACCTCACGCTCGACCGCCCGGCCCGCACGCTCAGCGGCGGCGAGAGCCAGCGCATCCGTCTCGCCACACAGGTGGGCACCCAGCTCACCGGCGTCCTCTACGTCCTCGACGAGCCGTCGATCGGCCTGCACCCGCGCGACAACAACCGCCTCATCCAGTCCCTAGAGTCGCTGCGGGACCTCGGCAACTCGGTGCTCGTGGTGGAGCACGACCGCGACATGATCGAAGCCGCTGACCACGTGGTCGATCTTGGCCCCGGTGCCGGCATCCACGGCGGGCACGTCATCACCACCGGCCCGCCCTCCGTGCTGACGGTGGACCCTGCCTCAACGAACGGCCAGGGCAACCCGCAGGCCCGTTCCGCCGGAACGGCCAATGGAAAAAATACCGAAGCGGGCGATATCGTCATCGAGGACAACGGCGTCGCCCGCGAACAGGTGGCCGAGCGCGCCGCCGCTTACGACAGCGCGCACTACGACTTCAAGAGCCTGACGGCGGCCTACCTCCAGGGCAAACGCGTCATTCCTCTTCCCAAGAAGCGTCGCGAAGGCACGGGGGATTCCATCACCCTGACGGGCGCCACGGGGCACAACCTGAAGGGACAGGAGGTCGACTTTCCGCTTGGCAAATTCATCTGCGTGACGGGCGTCAGCGGCTCCGGCAAGTCGACGCTCGTGAACCAGACCCTCTTCCCCATCCTCCACCGCGAATACCACGACGCGAAGACGGTGCCCCTTTCCTACGATAGCGTGGAGGGCCTCGACAACGCCGACAAGGTGATCGAGATCGACCAGCAGCCCATCGGCCGCACGCCGCGCTCCAACGCGGCCACGTACACGAAGCTGATGGATTACCTGCGCGACCTCTTCGCCAAGCTGCCGGAGGCAGAGATCCGCGGCTACGACAAGAGCCGCTTCAGCTTCAACACCGATCCCGGCCGCTGCGAGAAGTGCGGCGGCACCGGCACGGTAACCCTCGAAATGAATTTCCTGCCGGACGTGGACGTCACGTGCGACGAGTGCGACGGCAAGCGCTACGGTCCCGAGACGCTGGAGGTGGAGTACAAGGGCAAGAATATCGCCGAGGTGCTGGACCTGACCGTCGCGGAGGCGCTCGACTTCTTCGAGAACCAGCCGCGCCTCCTGCGCACGCTCAAGACGCTCGACGCGGTGGGCCTGGGCTACCTCACGCTCGGCCAGCCGTCCACCACCCTGAGTGGAGGCGAGGCGCAGCGCGTCAAACTGTCCAAGGAGCTCTCCCGCCCCGGCACGGGCGACACGATCTACATCCTCGACGAGCCGACGACCGGCATGCACTTCGAGGACGTGCGGCACCTGCTCAACGTCCTGCACGGCCTGGTGGACGAGGGCAACACGGTGATCGTCATCGAGCACAACATGGACATCATCAAGCAGGCCGATCACCTCATTGACCTCGGCCCGGAGGGCGGGCGCGAGGGCGGCGAGATTCTGTTTGAGGGGACGCCGGAAGCCCTGGCAGCGGCCGACACGCACACGTCCCACTTCCTGCAGGAGGAACTGGAGCGCACGCAACAGGCACAGGACGCAGGCGGTGAGATCGCGGCGGTAGGAGCTACAAGCGAGGCGGAGGTAACAACCTGAACGTGTCTACTCGCTCTGCGAGACTTCCTGTTGGGCTGCAGCATATCCTTCCTGGAAGCCCCGTTGAAAGTCGTCAAGCATGTCGGGCCCGGCCACAAACAGGGACACCGCGATTCCAATCCCGCCAATCAGGGCCCCTGCTTTCCCCCATTGTTCGTCCCTCTTAACGATCCCAAGGATCAGCAAAGCAAGTCCGGCAAAGAGCACTACGGTCCACATTTCAACCTAATATTTTTTACTACCGAGAACGTATTTCTTTGACTGAACATAATCAGAAAGCTCAAGGAAGGAAATCAAACGGCAATCGGCTCCGATTCTTGCAGGGCCATGTACATGCACCCGTCTGCCGGGTTGATGGGCCTCGGCGCCGGACCTTCGGTCTGACCTAGCATCAATTCTGCTCAATCACGGACTGCGTAGGCCTTTTCCCAATGTCATTGGAACGCGCCGCGGTCTCCCCTCCCACAGCACTGCTTCTCTATCCACCTCCTTTTTTTGGAAGGGGTTCCATTCTTTTATTTTCCTTTATGATAAAGTAGGACCTATATATACTTCAAGGGCACATTCCTGCCTCCTGGACCGACCGTTCCGGCACCAATGGTGACGCTGAATGCCCAGCAGCGCGCTCCGGGCGTCTCTCCCCAAGTAGGAAATCCAACGCTGATCTTTTTTGGGCAGCTCCTGCTGCTCATCATCCTCTGGCTGTCGTGGCCGGGACCGTCAGCGCACGCCCAGGACGCGTTGCTCCAAGGATTTGTGACCGACGCAACCAGCGGAGAGGCCCTGGCGGGAGCGAACGTTGTCGTGTACGGTTCCGGTCAAAAGCGGCAGGGGGCGGTCACGAACGAAGAAGGGTACTTTCTCGTCGACGAGCTTTCGCCTGGCCGGTATCGGGTTCGGGTGAGTTTCGTGGGCTACGTTTCGCATCTCGATACCCTCTACCTCCGGGACCCGCGCCGGTACAGCGTGCAACTCTCGCCTCGCCAACAGGCCCTGGACGAGGTGGTCGTGACCTCACGGAAAGGAGCGGCGGCCCTGAACGCGGGACGTCAAGAAATTGAGCCAAGTGACCTGCGCCGAATTCCAACGCCGGGTCCGGGCGGCGGTGATCTGGCAGGCTACCTGAAAACTCTTCCGGGGGTTGTGTCAATGGGCGACCGTGGAGGACAGCTCTTTATTCGAGGGGGAAAACCGTCTCAAAATCTCATTCTGATGGACGGAATACGCATCTATCGGCCGTTCCACGCCGTTGGTTTCTTTTCGGCCTTTCCGGAAGATCTCGTGTCCGAGGTGGAATTGTACGAAGGGGGCTTTGGTGCCCGGTATTCGGGACGGATCTCTTCCGTGATGGATGTGTCGATGCGTGGCGGCAACAACCGGCAGTTCGAAGGCCGATTGGCCCTGAGCCCGTTCCTCACGAGCCTGCGCGCCGAAGGGCCGGTCCAAAGGGGATCCCTCTCTTTCCTCGGGTCGGTGCGGCGATCGACGATCGAGCAAACGGCCCCTGCGCTCATCGGGCAGGAGGTCCCCATGAAGTTCAGCGACGCGTTTTTCAAGCTGCAGCACGCAGGACAAAACTTCCGATGCTCAGGGTCGACGATGCATACGTACGACCGCGGCCGCGTCGACGCCACCCGGGACCGATCGGTACGCTGGGGCAACCTGGTTGTGGGAGGACGATGCGCCGGCTTCACCCCGGGCTCTGGGAGTTTTTCCGAGGTCAATGTCGGACTGACGCATGCCTTCAATGAGATTGGGACGAAGGCCCGAACCCGATCGGCCCACACGTGGGGACTCGGTGTAGACATGCACCTCACGCACTCGCTTGGCGAAACAGCTCTGATTCCCGGCGACGACACGAAGATACAATGGGGTGTGTACGGTCGTCGGGACGTGTGGACGTACCACTTAAAAGAGAAATTCCAGCACCTGCGGGACGGATCCTCGATCGTACTAAACGTGGGGGGACACCTCGGAATGGAGATGTCGCCGATCGACAATCTCGATCTGAAACCGAGTGTCGCGCTCACCCAGCCGTTCGACTATGGCGTCAGCGTCGAGCCCCGATTCCGCATGGCGTGGCGCCCCTGGGGCACCGAGGCCCGCCAACTGAATGCGGCCCTTGGCCTGTACCGGCAAACGATTGCGGGGATCAGCGACGAACGAGACGCCGGGGCCTCCTTCACCGCGTGGGTGCCCGCTCCGATCAACGAACGACGGGTCCAGGCGCTTCATGCCTTGACGGGATGGCGACAAGACATGGGTCGCCTTGGCCTATCGGTCGAAGGATACTACAAGCGACTGACCGACCTCCCCGTCCCCCGCTGGAGCCCACGCCCTCGATTTACCACTGAAATGCGTTTGGCCGACGGCCGGGTCTACGGTTTCGACACCCGTGTCGAACTTGAGCAAGGACCTTTCTATCTGTACCTCGGCTACGGGTACATGTGGATGCAATACACCGCGCCTGACGGGAATTTCGGTGAGTGGTTCAGTGATCCTCTGCAGTCGTACCATCCCCCTCACGACCGACGCCACCAACTGAAGGGCATCGGAAGCCTCGACGTGGGACGCTTTACAACGCAGATCCGCTGGCAGTACGGGTCGGGGCTGCCCTTCACCCAGCCCATTGGATTTGATACCCTGATTCACTGGTCCGGCCTCAACGAACACCCGGCGTCTGACGCCGGGACGGGTCGGGTACTGTTCCAGAAGCCCTATCGCGGCCGCCTGCCGACCTATCATCGGTTGGACCTCTCGGTGGAATACGTCATCCCGCTCTCGCTCGGCCAACTCACGCTCCGGGCCGGCGGCATCAACGCCTACAACCGGCAAAATCTGTTTTACTACGACGTGTTCACCCTGCAACGCGTTGACCAGTTGCCTCTTATGCCCTTCGTTTCAATCGAGCTGGAGACGTCCCGATGATCTCGCTCCTTTCCTCTACCAAGCGACGGTTCCTTGCAGGAGTTGCTGTTTTCTTCCTTGGCAGTGTCACGTTCGGATGCAGCGACGTCGCGTTCGATCCCTTCACGGAGACGCATCGGCACTACTCTATGAGTGGATACCTCAACGCTCGCGCCGACACCCAGGTCGTGCGTGTTGAGCGGCTGCGAGACTCGCTGCTTTTCGGCAATACGTCCCTCAACGCTACGGTCACGATGGCCCATCCGGCCTCCGGACAGAGCTGGACACTGCGAGACTCTCTTTTTCGACTGGGCTCAGGGCGAACGGTGCGAAATTTCTGGACGACGGCCCCGGTGCACCCGACGGAGACGTACCGGATCTCGGTTCAGCCCCCGGACAATCGGGGCGCCTCTGCAACGGTGACACTCCCCGATACCTTCGCCGCCCCTAAGGTGCTGTCCCATCCCGTCTGTTTGCGTCCTCTCACTCGATGCGGAGGCGCCTTTCGCGTCGAGATTACGGGCATTGATCGCCTCGCAGCGGCACAAGCGGTGTATCATCACGGCCACTCGTCGACAGTCCGGATCGATTACCTAGACCGCGCTCGTCCGACCGACGATGGCTTTATCGTGGAGTTGGACTGGCGTGAAGCGATCAAGCGCCTCGATAATGTGGAGGCCTTCACGTGTGTTAACGTCTTCGTGGCGGCGGGCGGGCCCGACTGGCCGAAAGCGGACACGCTTACTGACGAGAACGCTCCTTCGTACCTACAGCCCGGCGTCTGGTCGAACGTGGACGGGGGCATCGGCTTCTTGGGCGGAATTGCCACGATGCTCGTGGACGTGTATCCCCCTCGCGACTGCACCGTGAACGAGGAGCGCTTCGGGCGCACACACGCCGTACGATAGCACTGCCCCTTCCAAGCAGCAGAGGGATCGCGCGCTATTCAGCGTCGGATAAAAACTCCCACTCCACCACAGAAGCGGAAGCGCCATGCTCCTCGGCCGCATCCAGAAACCGGATCTGCTCGTCGGAAAGCTGATCCCAGTGCGGGCATTTTGCTTCGACGAGCCGAACGGACGCGCCCCCAGAATCCCAAAGCACGAGATCCGGAGCCCCCTTCGACAGGCCCGTGGCCTCGTAGATCATGCCCAGCAGTTCGGACACAAAACCAGGAAGCTCTGTTCGCTCGGTCTCGAAGGTGCCGTCGGGCCCCTGCACGAGATCCACGACGCCAGACGTTGTGCTCCTGGAGTTGAGCCACGCTCCCGTCTCCCCCAATCGGAGCTCAAGGTGCAGAACAGCCAGCTCAGCAGGCAGACATCGGCCCGACATCATGGCAAGCGGCTTTTGCCACCAGCGCCGGGACGACTTCCGAAATCGAAACATGCTTCCCTCGGGAGGGTGATGCTCAGTATGTACACGCATTACCGCGAGTTATCTCAGCTCAAACAAGCACGAAACGGCCGATAGACTCCGACACGGACGATCGATATTGGCTCGCGAAGTATCCAACCACTAGCGTGCCAGAGAAGCCCTCTCCGTCCGGCAGCGCTCGCCTGAAAACCGCCCGCGCCTATTTTCAGCGGCACGATCTGAGCCCCCTCTGTCCCTCCTGCTCAACACTGCCGATACTCGTCCGCTACGGCAAGACATACGCCCCTGCTACTTGCCCCTGGCATAATAAGAGCGGTGGGTTCTGCCGCCCCGTTTGCATTCCCTGGTATACTGTGCTCATCGCCGCCTCTTCTTATCCCATGCAGTCGATCCCGTCGAGCGCCATGTGAATCAGCAGACCCAGGCCGACTAGGTGCAGGACGCACGCAGTGAGACGCAACTTCTTACGATCGTTCTCCCCCCCCCACGATGAGCGGAAGAACGAACAGAGCCGCGTAGATCACGATCGCGGGCGCGGTGTGCAGTGGGTGAAACCCGATAGAACACCGATTCGGATCGTAGATCGGGGTGGCCAGCAAGTGGTCGACATCGACGATCATGGTCGCCATCATGATCACCGCCGCGTTGCGCCAGCGGCTCCGGTAGAACGCGAGCGCGACCAGCAGCGGGACAATGAAGTGCAGAGCGACATGAATCATTTCTGCGCGTGGGGCAGCGACGGTGGCATAACGTAGACGCTCACCTGACCTGGGCGGGAGCCGTTCAGTTGCAACCGGAACTGTTCGAGAGGTGTCCATTCGTTTGGATCGTCACTCTCGGTCAGCAAAGACGAACTGCTCTACCGTAACCGCAAGAGAGCGGCAGCAGCCCGGGTTCAGGGGTAGTGGACGTGCTTATGGCGCGCCGTTTACTCTTCCTTGCTCGCGAACCGTACCTGCTCGGCCGCAGCAACCACAAATTGATCTGGGAGGCGACCTGCATATTCCTCCAAGAGACGGCGCAGGACGGAAATCTTATTTTGACCCCGTTCGTTACCGAGTCGAAGAAGCACAATACCGCAGTGTGGGGATCGTTCACGGTAGACCTTACCGCCGAAGTCCTTGTCGTTCGTGATCAAAATTCGTCCCTCCTCGTGCGACCGTCGAATAATCTTGCTATCCGCAATACCCGGTGCATCGTCGTACACTGAAAAGACATCGTGCCCCTTTTCCTCCAGCCACCGTGCAACGGCTGGCCCCGTGCATTCATCTACCAGAAATCGCATGAGCTACGCTGCTTTCAAGGGCATGAAGCTCGAATCGGAGAGCGATTTCGCACTGAACAGCAGACACGCCCGGATGTCCTCCCGCTCAAGTCGATGATACTCTTCAAGAATCTCTTCCTCGGTCGCTCCGTGGGCCATGAGATTCAAGATGTGGTCCACGGTAAGTCGGGTGCCCTGAATGACGGGCTTTCCAGTCATCACGTCGGGATCGACCGTAATTCGTTCCAGCAGCTCTTCATCACTCATAAAATCAGAGAAGCAAGAGGGGGCTCCGATTTGGTTCGATAGATACAGCCGCAGGGTTTCAAGGTTGCACCAGAGCGCCATGCCACGCAATTATGCCAAACCGCTGGGCATAGTACGCGCTGGCAATCCTCTCTAACCATTTGGGCAACGGGCAGTTACGCCAAACCGTTGCGCACAATATCAATAGGTTTGACATAGTACAATACCGGACCCAGGATCTCAGCGGACCCATACTTCTGCTGATCGACGGAAGGACTCCTCTCTCAAGAACCAGGAAGCCCGCTGTACGTCCGCCGCCAACAGTACTGCTACTCCGTCAGCTCCATCGCCTCGTCGAACTCCACGCCCACGAGCGTCGAGACGCCCTGCTCCTCCATCGTCACGCCGTACATGCGGTCCGAGAGGGCCATGGTGCGCTGGTTGTGGGTCACGAGCACGAACTGGGTCTCGTCCTCAAAGCGGCGGACGAGGCTCATGAAGCGCTCCACGTTGGCGTCGTCGAGCGGGGCGTCCACCTCGTCGAGCACGCAGAAGGGGCTCGGCTTCACGAGGTAGATCGAAAAGAGAAGTGCGGTGGCCGTGAGGGCCTTCTCGCCGCTGGAGAGCTGGTCGAGCGTCACCGGCCGCTTGCCGCGCGGCTTGGCGATGATCTCGATGGGCGAGTCGATGGGGTCGTCCGGGTCCTCCAGCGCAAGCTCCGCCGTGGCGCCCTCTCCAAAGAGCTCCGTAAAGATGTCGCCGAAGCTGTCCTTGATCTGATCAAAGGTTTCGAAGAAGCGCTCGGCGGCGGTCGAGTTGATCTCCTCGATCGTTTCGAGCAGCGTCTCCTCCGCCTCCTCCAGGTCCGCTTTCTGCTCCTGCAAAAAGTCGAGGCGCTCCTTCTCCTCCTCGTACTCCTCCAGCGCCAGCGGATTCACGTCCCCCAGCGCGTTGATCGTGCCGCGCAGGCTCTTGACCTCGGACTGGGCCTCTTTCTCGTCGAAGTCCTCCGGCACCTCCACCGGATCGTCGGCGAGGTCGCGCTCGAAGTCCTCCGCCACGCTCCCCACCACATCCTCAATGCGGGTCTCAATCTCGGCGAGGTGGACGGCGGCCTCGTTCTTTTCGTTGAGGGCCGACTCTCGGTCCTGCCGGAGGGACCGCAACTGCGACTCCACTTCCGCAATCTCCGACTTGGTGTTCTGTAGCGCCTCTTCGGCCTCTTCGACCTTCTCGTCGTGCGCCTCCCGCTCGCTCCGGATGGCCTCGATCTGCTCGTCGAGGTCCGTCTGCTTGTCGAGCGCCGCCTCAATCGTCTCCTGATACTCCTCAATCTTCTCCGCCCGCCTCTCGGTGGCCTGGTCGATCTCGGCAATCCGCTCGCGGGCGCGCTCCAGGTCCTGCTCCAGGTTCTCCAGCCGGTTGCGCGCCTCCACGGCGGCCACATTGGCGTCGCTGAAGGCGTCCACGGCCTGTCGCTCGCGCTCTTCGGCTTCCTCAAGGGCTTCTTCGGCCTCTGCCCGTTTCTGCCGGAGGGCATCGACCCGCTCCTGTCCTTCTTCCACCTGCGCGCGCAGCGCCTCCGCCTGCTCCCGGTGCTCGGCCCGCTCGGCCTCAATTTCGTCCGCCCGCTCGCGAAGCTCCTGGCGGCGCTCCTCCACCGACTCCTTTTCGTACTCCAGCCGCTCGACCGTCGACTGCACGTCGGACAGCGCCTCCTCGGCCTCTCGCACTGCCGCCCGGCGGGCGTCCAGGTCGATCTCGTGGAGGGCCTGCCGCGCCTCCTCAACGGTCGTTTCCTGCTTCTCGCACTTCTGCTGAAGCTCGTTCATATGCTCGCGGGCCCGGTCCAGCTGCTCGCGGCGGCCCAGCCGACTGGCGGCGGGGGAGACGTTTTCGGTCTGGCTCCCCCCCTTGACCACACCGCGCCCATCCACCCACTCGCCGGTGCGTGCGAAAATGCGGATCGGCCCCTCGGCCTGGTCGGCGGCGGCCTCTACGTCGTCGAGCGTGTCGGTGAGGTAGCAGTCGTGCAGCAGGGTGTCGGCGAGGGCGTCGTAGGCCGTGTCGGTAGTGCGCACCACGTCGCGGAGCGGGGTGGTGCCGGCGGGGGCCTCCCCGTTCGGGACCGACGCGGGAAGATGGTCGAGAATGAGAAAGGAGGCCTGTCCCTTCTCGGCCTCCCGCAGCTGAGCGATGGCGGACCGAGCGTCCTCGGGGGTGCGGACGACGATGCACGAGGCGAGGTCGCCCAGCGCCGCGTCCAGGGCCACACGCACCTCGTCGTCGCAGGCCAGCACGTCGGCCACCGTTTTCAGATCGTCCAGCGACCCGTCCGTGGCGAGATACTGCACGGCGTCCGACAGCTCGTCGTAGCTCGACACCAGGCCGTCTAGCAGCTCCACCTCGGCCTCGGCGGCGTCGCGCTGCCGTTCCAGTTCGCGGAGCCGGTCGGTGGCCTCGTCGAGGTTCTGTTCTCTATCCTCGTGCTCCGCTTCCGCCCGGTCGAGCTGAGTCTGCGCCTCCTCCAGTTTCTCCCGGAGGTCGGCCCGCCGGCTCTGCGCCTCTCGGAGCCGGTCGTCAAATCCCTCGGCCTTTGCCTGAAGCTCGTCCTCTTGCTCGGCGACGCGATCCTGCTCCTCCTCCAGCATCTCAAGCCGGTTCGTGTGCTGGTCCAGCCGGCGCCGGCGCTCCCCCTGCTCGTCCGCTGCCGCCTCGGCCTTCTCCCGAAGGTCCTGCACCCGCTCGCGGAGGTCGGCCGCGGCGGCCTTGGCTTCGTCTCGCTCGGCCTCCGCTTCTTCCAGCGCCGCTTCGGCCTCGTCCAGCGCTGGACGCGCCTGCTCAATCGTGCTCTCCAGCCGCTGCACCTGCCCCGAGAGCTCCTCCCGCTGCTCTAGGGCCTCCTCCTGCGCCTGCTCGGCCTCGTCGCGGTCGCTGCGCGCTCGGTTCAGGCGCTCGCGCTGCAGTCGCTGCTCGGCCTCCAGGTCACGCACCTGCGCCCGGTGCTCCTGCAACTCTTCGCGGCGCTCCTGAAGCGTGGCCTCTCGCGCCTCAAGCGTGTCTCGCAATTCCTCCAGTCGCTCCTCCGTCTCGGATTCTTTTGCCTCCAATGCTTTCGCCCGCTCGGTCTGCTCGTCCTCTTTTTCCTGCAGCTGTTCCTGTTTGTGAATGAGGCGGTCGTACTCCACCTGCGAGAGCAGTAGCTCCAGCCGGTGCAGCTCCGCCTCCGCCTCCTTGTACTTCTGTGCCTTCTCGGCCTGGCGCTGCAGCCGCTCCACCTGCGTGCTAATCTCGTCGGTCAGGTCGCGGATGCGCTCCAGGTCGGACTGCGTGTTGTCGAGCTTGCGGAGGGCCTGGCGCCGGCGCATCTTGTAGCGCGTAATGCCGGCGGCCTCCTCAAACATGCGACGGCGGTCCTCGGTGGAGCCGGACACCAGCTCGTCGACCATACTCAGCTCAATCACCGAGTAGGCGTCCGCCGCCATCCCCGTGTCCATGAACAGGTCGGTGATGTCCTTCAGGCGGCACTGCGTCCCGTTCATCAGGTACTCCGACTTGCCGTCGCGGAAGAGGCGCCGCCCGATCGTCACTTCGGAGTACTCCGTGGGCAGCACCCCGTCGGTGTTCTCAATCGTGAGCTCCACCTCGGCCATGCCGAGCGGGCGCCGGTCGGAGGTGCCGTTGAAGATGAGGTTTTCCATCTTCTCGGAGCGGAGTACGGTGGGCCGCTGCTCACCGATCACCCAGCGGATGGCGTCCACAATGTTCGACTTGCCACAGCCGTTGGGGCCGACGATGGTGGTGACGCCGGGATCAAAGGCCAGCGTCGTCGACTCGGCAAAGCTCTTAAAGCCCTGCAGCTCCAGTTTACTCAGATACATGCACCCAGTACGTCATCAGAATAGAGTGTCCGCGGCCCGGCGTCGTCCACGCGGGCAAAGCGGAGGCGTCGGTAGATTGGTTCAAAGAACAAACCGAATTGCCGTTTTGCAAGTGTCCGACGGTTCCCGAAAACCCCGCCAACACGCCGCAGACGGGCGACACACGTCTTCACGCTCCTCTGATTCTGTTATTGTCCACACTCTTTTCTTACCAAACCGAGGATCCCACCCGTCCATCGCAGATCCATTCGCATTGAGTGTAAATATATCTCTGCCGCGAGAATGAGGACGCATCCGTTCGACTCAAAACCGAATCAGGATCACCTCTCCAAGCGTACGTCGGGACGGATTAATCAGTGACGTATTTTTCTGGATCGTCGTTTCCTTCCATGAAATCGAAGGTCACACTCCGAATCGACGAGGACGTCAAACGGGTAGCGAAAGCCATTGCCCAGAAGCCAGGAGAAAGCGTCTCCTCGATGGTAGAGACCTACTTCCAACTTCTTGCGAGTGAGGCAGGAGAGACAAAGCGCTCTGATGGGCGGGATCTCGGCCCCATCACCCGCCGGATTGCCGGGGCACTCGATCGTACCGATGCCTCCGACGAGGAATCTGATTCCGTTGATTTGTGATCTGCGTCGCATACTTGACCGCTCACGAGTCGTCGGGTCCCGACCGGTAACTGACCGACCGCATCGTCCCGTCGGGGCCGACGACGTTCGTTTCCGAGCCGGGCACGACGTCGGTGTTGTGGGCGGAGATGCAGATCCACGTGCCCTCGGTCCGGCGCACGACAAACGAGAAGAGATTTCGCCGCACGCCCGGGCGCTCGACCTCGCCAACGGGCGTCTGTCCCTCCAACCGCATCTTCGCGTGCACCACGCAGGCTGCCGGGCCGTGCGCCTCCGGGTCCCCGCTGATTTGCGTCACCCGTTTCTCCAAAAGCGTTATTGTCGACTCGCTGAAGATCGTGTCGAACCCGTAGGCATGAGCGCGTCGGATGGCGTCACGGTCGTGCCACCAGAGCCCGGTGACGTTCACGAATTCGGCGTCCTCTGCGAAGAGAGAGGCCAGCCGGTCGGCATCTCGGTCGTTCCAGGCCTCCACCCAGAGTGCTGCGATGCGCCCGGGCTGGTGGGCAGGGCCGTAACCAATATCGTTTGTCGCAGGACGTTCGGGCACGAGTCGTCGAGGACCTTGCGAAAGAGTCTGTCCGTAGAGTTTTTGCTATTTTGAAGTTCTTCATCTCCGTCGCTCCAAACTTGATGGGACATCTCAACTCGACTTTGGCCATTTGACTTCGACCAATCGTCGTTTCTAGAAGATGGAGGCCGGTAGGCGTAGTATTTATTTGATGTCGGGGGCAAACCGCGACATGGAAATAATCAAAAAGTGCCTCAATCCGCTGGAATAGGCAGTTTTTCGGTCATTCGAAAGCGCCAAAGTCGAGCCCAGAACGCGTTGTGCTATGGGGCAAGGCATGTGCGCGGCTTTGGAAGACTGCTTCTTCCGAAGGAAAACATCACACCCGTCGCTCCAGGGAATCTGGGATTCCCAGCATCTAGATGTCCAAACTTGATTTGGAGCCCATCTACCGATTGCGGAGGCCTCCTCGTCCAGTCGGATGGGTCCCAAATCAAGTTTGGGACGACAAAAAAGTTTCTTTCTGACGTTTGGAGAGGGGCACACATACCGTCGACATATAGCACAAGCCGTTCTCAGATGTCCGGGAGCCTTGTATGTTGGAATTCGCTACATGATTATCGATTTCGGGGGCCGCAGCTCGTTGGAGCCTTGGTCCAAGGAGGGTTCTACTTGAGACCGATGGATAGCTGGAGCGTTGCCTCCTCTTGTTGCTTTGAAGCCCGAACCGTTGCCTGAACCGAAGCTGGCGATGTCCGCCTCTCGCTTCGAGTTCGTATCCTGCAAGGTTGGCCATCTTGATGGCCTGGGCCAAAGCGACATTTGCGATCTCGTTCATCGCTTCCATTTCCGCTATGACATGCGCTGGTATCGATGTAGCCAAAAAGCATCTGGACCTGGCAATTCGGTTCGGTTCTGAGGAGGTCGAGACCCACCATTTTGAAAACGATTCTGAGGGCATCACTCAGCTTGAAGAGCTGCTCCGCGAGGCCGATCCGGAACGGATCGTCTTGGAGGCGACCGGTGGCTACGAACAACCGGTCAGCGCCGCCCTCTCGGCCACTCGATGCAACCAGAAAATTCGGGCGTTTTACGACCGATTAACCGATCGAGGGAAGGCCAAGAAGACGGCGCTCGTTGCTTGCATGCGGAAGCTTCTGGTGATCATGAACACGATGATGAAAAACGGAACCCAGTGGAATTCGGAATACCAGACCTCTTCTACTTGACAATTAACACCGTTGCTATCCAGAAGACCAGAGAGGCCTCAACGTCCATCGGGCTTGGCAATCTTGACCGGAGTCAAGCTTGCACATCTCCGATGTCCCAGAGTGACGAAGTGAGACAGTGCTCCTACGTCTCGTCTCGGTCGCCCGTGTCCGACTGCACCTCCGCCACCCGACTCCCGTCGTGAAAGCGAAGACGGAGGAGATCGCCGTCCTGAAGCGATTCGGCCGAGGGCACCGGGTCGCCGTCACGAGTCGGGTAGGCGTAGCCGCGGCGGAGGGGCTGTTCGGGATCGAGGGCCTGCAGGCGGCTCTGGAGTCGGTCGAGGCGGGTGCGGGCCTGCTCCGTGATGCGCTCGCCGCTGCGCTCCAGGCGGTCGACGATCGCGTCGAGGTGCTGGCGATGCTGTTCGAGGCGGCGAATCGGAGAGTGGAAGGCCCGGGACGACACGAGGGCGTCGATACGCTGGCGGGCATCCTGCAGCTGGCGAGTCACGCGGTCGCGGAGACGGTCATGGAGGTCCCGTACGCGATGGGCCACGTCCCGCCGGTCCGGCACCACAATCTCAGCGGCCATCGACGGCGTGGCGGCCCGTTCGTCGGCCACAAAGTCGGCTATGGACGTGTCACTCTCGTGCCCCACCGCACTCACCACCGGCAGGTCCGACGCGTCGATGGCCCGCGCCACTACCTCTTCGTTGAAGGCCCAGAGGTCCTCCGTAGAGCCGCCGCCCCGTCCCGTAATGATCAGATCCGGGCGCTGATCGTCGTCCGCCGGAAGATCGTTGAATGCCGCAATCGCATCGGCGATGGCCTGCGGGGCGTCGAGGCCCTGCACGGGCACCGGGCAGAGCACGACCTGGGCCGGGGGGAAGCGCCGCTCTAGCACCGACAGGATGTCCTGCAAGGCTGCCCCTTCCCCAGACGTCACGACGCCGATCTTCTCAGGAAACGTCGGCAGCGCCTTCTTGCGCTCTCGGTCAAAGAGGCCTTCATCCTTCAGCTTCTGCTTCAGTTGCTCGTAGGCCTCCTGCTGTGCCCCCTTCCCCGCCTGCCGCATCGCCTGCGCCATGATTTGCAGGTCGCCCCGCCGCTCGTAGACCGACGCGTGGCCGTTCACGCGCACCTGCATGCCCTCCTCCGGCTCAAAATAGACGTACTGCGTGAGGTGCTTCCACATCACGCATCGGATCTGAGCGTCGGCGTCCTTCAGCGTAAAGTAGCAGTGGCCCGACGCTGCGCGGGTAAAATTGGACAGCTCGCCCTCCACCCACACGTCATCGTAATGGCTCTCCACAAGGTCGCTGAGACCGCGGGTGAGCTCGGTGACGCTGAGGATCCCACCGTCAGAGATAGAATGATCATTGGAGGTCGGCATAAAACGCAACTGGGTGGGTCGTGAAGAGGCAGAACAAACGTACGTTGGCGCACGCCAAAAGGTGTGCGACCTGCGGGGCATTCCGCCATTCTAAGCATCCGTCATGAGTGGCGCAGATGCAACTAACGGGCGCTTTTCCACGTGCGCCTCACGAATCCAGTATGTTCACGGGAACTTCGCTTTTTGAAGATGTTAGGCTAGCGGAAGCGGCCGTTCTGGCGGTATCCCTCCCTCCTCTACTCGCGTGCTCTCATGACCCGTACTCCCCGTGCTGTATTCTGCCTGATCACCGTTCTCCTGGGACTGACACTCGCCGGGCCCGCGTGGGCGCAGCGGACGATCACCGGCACGGTCACTGACGTTGAGGAGGCTCCCCTTCCGGGCGTGAACGTGCAGGTGGAGGGGACCACGCGGGGCACCACCACCAACATGGACGGCAGCTACGCCATCGAATTGCCGGCCGAGCGCAATCAGCTGGTCTTTACGTTCGTCGGCTTCCGATCTCAAACCGTTATGGTCGGGGACCAGTCCACGGTCGACGTGCAGCTCGAAGAGGACGTGCTGGGACTCGACGAGGTGGTGGTGACGGGCCTCGCCACCAGCGTCAAGCGGCGCAATCTGGCCAATGCCGTGGGCACGATCAGCGAAGAGGACCTCGTGCCCGTCCCGGCGCAGACCCTTGAGCGGGCACTCAGCGGAAAGATTGCGGGGCTCAACGTAAGCCAGAACACCGGCGCGCCCGGCGGCGGCATCAACGTCAACCTGCGCGGCACCTCCACCATCACCGGCTCCACCCAGCCGCTCTACGTCGTGGACGGCGTCATCATGGACAACTCCGACATCCAGCCCGGACTCGACTTCGTCACGGAAGCTGCGTCAGCAGGAAGCGACAATCCCCAGGGCCAGCCCACCAACCGCATCGCCGACATCAATCCGAACGATATCGAGTCCATCGAGGTGCTGAAGGGCGCGAGCGCGGCAGCCATCTACGGCTCAAAAGCCACGAACGGGGTCGTTATCATCAGTACGAAGCGAGGGCAGGCCGGCGAAACCCAGATCAACATCACCCAGCAGACCGGTTTCTCGACCATCCTCAACAAGATTGGGACGCGCGACTTCACCGACAATCCGGAGGCGGCGGGCGACGATGCGGATCTCGTGCGGCAGAACGGCTTCATCGACTACGAGGAGCTGGTGTACGGGCGCGAGGGGCTGACCTCCGAGACGACCGTGTCCATTTCGGGGGGCGACGCGGACACGCGCTTCTATGCCAGCGGCCTGGCCCTCACGGAGAATGGGATCGTGGACAACACGGGCTACGACAAGTATTCGGCCAAGCTGAACCTGGAGCAGAAGGTGAGCGACCGGCTCCGCGTCCAGCTCAACTCGTCGCTCGTCCGGTCGGAATCGGACCGCAGCGTGACAGGGAATGAAAACCAGGGCGCCACGACCCTCGGCTTCTCGGTGGCCTTCACGCCCAGCTACGTCGACATCCGGCAAAACCCCGACGGCACGTATCCGGATGGGCCGGCGGGCTCGAATGCCCTGCAGACCGTGGACCTACTGAAAAACAACGAGCTCAGCTATCGGGGTACGCTCTCGGGGCTCATCAACTTCAATATTTTCCAGAATGAGACCCAAAACCTCGACTTCATCCTTCGCGGCGGCGCCGATGCATACTCGCTGACGAACGAGATCGTCTCCCCCCCGACGCTCCAGTTCGAGCAGGCAAAAGATCTGGCCGTGCGGGGCGTGTCGGTGGCGGGCGAGACCACAAGCCTCAGCACCAACATCTGGGCGAACCTCGTGCACCGGTGGGCGGCCACGGATGGCCTCAATTTTACAACCACCGGCGGCATTCAGTACGAGACCCGCGATATCGACAACGTGCAGGCACTCGCGGAAGGCATCATCGTCACCCAGGAAAACATTGACCAGGCCACCAGCCTGCGGGGCTTTGAGGACGTGCTCCGACAGCGCGAGGTGGGCTTCTTCGTGCAGGAAGAGGCCGACATCAACGAGCAGTTCTTCCTGACGGCCGGCCTGCGCGCCGATGCCTCCAGTCGCGTGGGCGATACCGACCAACTGTATTTCTATCCCAAGGCATCGGCCTCGGTACAGCTGGCCAACTTTGACTTTTGGGACGGTTTTCGCTCGACCCTTCCGCAGTTAAAGTTCAGAAGCGCCTTTGGGCGTACGGGCAACCTCCCGCGGGCCGACGCCAAGTACACGTCGCTCGACGCCGAAAACATCGGGGGCGTGGGGGGCGTGATCGTCCCGACGCGACGAGGCAATCCAGACATCGAGCCGGAGACCACGCAGGAGTGGGAGTTCGGGGTGGACGCGGCATTTCTGCAGGAGCGCGGGACGGTTGAGTTCACGTATTACCGCCAGAACATCCGCGACCTGATTCTGGAGAACGAGCTGCCGAAGTCGTCCGGGTTTGCGACGGAGTTCATCAACGCGGGCGACATGCGCACCAGCGGCATCGAGGTGGCCCTGAACGTCGTCCCGGTCCTGGCCGACAACGTGAACTGGCGCTCCACGGTGACGTTTGCCCGAGATCGCTCCGAGATTACGTCGCTCGACGTCGACCCCTTCCAGGTCGGCGGCTTTTCGCTCTCCCTCGGCCAGTTCCAGATCGAAGAGGGCCGCTCGCCCACGACCATCGTCGGCCAGAACGAGGCCGGCGCGCTCACGACGTTCGGCAACTCGAACGCCGATTTCCAGATCGGATGGAGCAACTCGCTTCAGGCGTACGGCTTCCAACTCGGCTTCCTGTGGGACTGGAAGGAAGGGGGCGACGTCATCAACCTCGGCAAGCTCATCACCGACCTGGCCGGCACCACGCCGGACCTCGGCACGGAAGAGGGACAGGCCCGAGCAGCGGGCGCGGGCGGCACGGGACGCTACGTGGAAGACGGCACCTACCTGAAGCTGCGGGAGGCCAGCCTGACCTATACCGTTCCCGCTGCAACGCTCGGGCGATGGTTTAATGAGGGTGTCCGTTCGCTGAACGTGGGGGTGGGCGGCCGCAATCTGCTGATGTTTACGCCCTACGACGGCTACGACCCGGAGGTGAGCCAGTTCGGCAATGTGGCTGTGGGACGGGCGGTGGACGTGATCCCGTTTCCCTCCTCGCGCCACTTCTACTTCAAGGTCGGCCTCGGCTTCTAGTACAGCATCGATGCCTCGCTTGAACGGAAGGTCTCCTGCCCTGAAGCGTGGACGCCGTGATGCCTGAACGCATGATGGGTCGCTCCACCCGCCTCCCGAAGTTACACATCACGAACTCACGCTTCAATTTTTCCTCCCCCGACAATCTCACTGCTCTCATGACGATGGTTTCTCGATGCACTTCCTCCTTCCAACGGCACGTCCTCCTCTGGGGGCTCGCGGTCGCTCTCATTGCGGTGCTTCTCACGGGCTGCGACACGCTCGACTTCGAGGATCCGAATGCCCCCCAGGCCGACGTGGTGAGCATCCAAAATCTGGCGACGGGCACCGAGGGCGCGATGCGCGATGAGTTGGACATCTATCTCCAGACTGTCGCCATCTTCGGCCGGGAAGGGTACTTCTTCGAGCCTGCCGATCCCCGCTACACCGGCGAGCTGTACGTAGGACCGCTGGACCCGAACGGCTTTCTCGTCACCGACCCGTGGTCCGGCCGCTATCGCACCATCCGCAACGCAAACGAGCTCCGCGACCGCGCCGCCATTCAGCGGGCGGAGACGCCCGAGCAGTTCAGCGAGGACGACGTTCTGGCCGTGGAGGGCTTTGCAAAGACCATCATCGGGTACCAGCTGCTCCTGGTGCTGAACTCGACCTGGGACAATGGGCTCAAGATCGAATTCAATGACGACGTAAATACGCCGGTGGTGTCTCGCGCCGATGCGTTTGCCGAGATCGAGCGGTACCTCGACGAGGGCTTTGCGGACCTCGACGGCGTTGAGGCCTTCCCCTTCACGCTGTCATCCGGATTCGACGACGGGGGATTTGGGACCCCCGACGGCTTTCGGCAGTTCAACCGAGCCGTCCGGGCACGGGTGGCGGCCTACCAGGGCAAGTACGGCGACGTGCTCGACGCACTGGACGACTCGTTCATCAACCCGATGGGGGATCTCGACCGCGGCGTGTACCACGTCTACGCCACCGGCATCGGGGAGCGCACGAATCCCCTCTTTGAGGTGCCTACGTCCTCCGGCGTCAAGCTGCGGGCGCACCCGTCGTTCGGTACCGACGCCCGCCCAAACGATGAGCGGTTTGCCGAGAAGGTGCTGGACCGCACCGCCGACGCGAACAATCCGGAGAATTCATTCTCTGCCTCTCCGTCTGCCGCCAACGGCCTGTCGAGTGCGCTGGTCGTGACGCTCTTCGAAACCTCGACCTCCCCGATCCCCATCCTCCGCAACGAGGAGCTGCTCCTGCTCCGCGCCGAGGCGTACACTCTCGGGACGAACCAGGATTTGAATGCGGCCGTCGCCGATCTCGACGTGATCCGAATGGCGGCCGGCTTGGATCCGTACGGCGGGCCCGTCACGGAGACTGCCGTGTTCGACGAGTTGCTGTACAACCGCCGGTACTCGCTCTTTATCGAGGGGCACCGGTGGATCGACGTGCGGCGATTCGACCTCCTGGACACGCTCCCCCGCGACATGGTGAACCCCGACAACCCGACCCCCAGCACCATCTTTGCGCAGGTGCCCATCCCGCTCGACGAGACCCCAGAGAATTGACGAGCAGAAGGGAGGAGGTCATTGGATGACACAGAGGCTCCCTCTCCATAAACTTACCGGATGACAGCGCTGATTACGGACCCTAGATATGATTGTCTTCCCGATCGGGACTGGTCGGGAGATTTGAGACTTGCGTTGAGAGCCCCGTGGGCACACGACGGGGCTCTTTGCGTTAGGGGGACGGATTCGAATTCGTGCCGACTCTCAATCCGATCCTGTTGCGTTCTATGTCTGAGTCTTCCCCCATCCGCATCCAGTTCGTGTGCCTCGGCAACATCTGCCGGAGCCCCCTCGCCAAAGCCGTATTCCGCGACAAGGTGGAAAAGCACGGCCTCTCGGAGCACTTTGAAATTGTGTCGTCTGGCACAAGCAACTACCACATTGGCGATCCGGCCGATCGTCGGATGCGGAAAACCGCGAAGCGCAACGGGCACTCGCTCGACGATCATAGCGCCTCGCAGTTTCAGGCCGAGGACCTGGAGCAGTTCGATCACATCTTTGTGATGGACAAGAGCAACCTGAACGACGTGCTCCACCTCGACGAAAACGATGAGTACGGCGCGAAGGTGCGTCTCTTCCGTGAGTTCGACCCCGAGCCCGGCGATTATCAGGTGCCGGACCCGTACCACGGCGGACGAGAAGGCTTCGAAAACGTCTACGACATCGTGAACCGCACGTCGGATGCCATTCTGCACCGATTGGTGGAAGAGCACGGACTCGCAGACCATCTGGACGAGGTAGAGAACAAGGGCGCGGGTGAGCGGGAGTAGGACCAAACACATCCCCCAACACTCGTTCCTCCTCCACGCCTACCCCCCATTCGTCCACGCTCAAACAGATGATTCCTGATTCGCTGCGCGAGACCTTGGAAACCCATCTTGACGTGACGATTGATAGTGTCGCGGCAGTGGGAGGCGGCTGCATTGCCAATGCCTGCCGGGTCGAAACTGACGGTGCGCCCTTTTTTCTAAAATACGGCGACGAAGAGGTAGCGCGCACCTTCCCGGGTGAGGCGGCGGGCCTGGAGGCACTCGCGGCCGCCGACAGTCCACTGACCGTCCCGTCCATCCGTGAAACTGCCCCGCCCACGGACGACCGCCCCGGCTTTCTCGTGATGGAGTGGATCAATTCCGGACGCAGAGGCCGTCGGTTCTGGGAGCGGTTTGGGGAAGGACTGGCCGCACTACACCGTCACGCTGCCGAGGCGTACGGCTTCGACGATGACAACTTCATCGGCCAGTCGCCGCAACCGAACGAGTGGATGGACGAGTGGCCAGCCTTTTTCCGATCGCAGCGGCTGGAGCCGCAGGTGCAAATGGCCCGGGAGCGCGGCCGGTGGCAGTCCTCGTGGAATCGTCCGCTGGAGACCCTGTATCGGCGCCTGCCCGAGCTTCTGCCGGAAACCCCCGACGCCTCGGTCCTCCACGGCGATTTGTGGAAGGGCAACTTCATGGTGACGGCGGTGGGCGAGCCTGCGATTATCGATCCGGCCACGTACTATGGCCACCGAGAAGCGGACCTCGCCATGACGGAGCTCTTTGGGGGCTTCCAAGATCGCTTCTACGACGCCTACCGCTCGGCCTGGGCTCTGGACCCCGGCTACGAGACGCGTCGCGACATCTACAACCTGTACCACCTGCTCAACCATCTCAACCTCTTCGGCGCAGGCTACGCGAACTCTGTGCAGCGGACGCTCAACGCAGTGGTCTAGCGCCTTCGTGCTATTGGCCCTCCTTCCGTTTCCCTTTCTTCTCCATGGTCAATTAGCGGGAGCAGCAATAGCTCAATCTCGCCCAGGAGCTTTCGACCGGAAAATCGTCTCGAAATTGCCCTTGGATATGAGCGAGCCGGTCGTTACCCTATTATCAATCTTGATGGGAGCTTCGACAGATATTCCTGCGTGAGCAACGAGCCGCGCTTCGCCGACAGGCCGACGCTCCACGGTCCTTTCCACGATCGGGATCCTCCAAACTGACCGCCCCCGTTCGATGCGCTCCCTGCTTGCTCCCCTCCTCTTACTGGCCCTTCTGCTTCCGCTTTCGTCGCCTCGTGCCCAGGTAGTGTCGACGGCCAACGGACGGGTGGAAGGCACTCCCGTATCCGACGGGGTGCACGCCTTCAAAGGCATTCCCTATGCCAAGCCCCCGATCGGGGAGCGTCGCTGGCGCCCCCCCCAACCGGTCGAATCGTGGAGCGGGGTGCGCTCGGCCACCCGCTTCGGCCCCCGCTGCATGCAGACCCGTCCCTACGGCGATATGATTTTCCGAAGCGCGGGCATGAGTGAAGACTGCCTTTACCTGAACGTATGGACCCCGGCCGATGCCCCCACAGGATCGTTGCCGGTGCTGGTCTACTTTTACGGCGGCGGGTTCATCGCGGGCGACGGCTCGGAGCCTCGCTATGATGGAGCGAGCATGGCCCGGGAAGACATTGTCGTGGTGACGCTCAACTACCGTCTCGGCGTGTTCGGCTTCATGGCCCATCCAGCCCTTACTGCCGAGTCGCCAGAACAGGCCTCCGGCAACTACGGGCTGCTGGACCAGGCACAGGCCCTCCGCTGGGTGCAAAACAACATTGCGGCCTTCGGGGGCGACCCCGATCGGGTAACGATTGGAGGAGAATCGGCCGGATCAATGTCGGTGAGCGGCCACCTCGCATCGCCCCTGTCAACGGGACGATTTGCACGAGCCATCGGGGAAAGCGGGGCCCTGCTGGGCGCTCTTTCCCCCTCCTCACTCGCCGACGCGGAGGAAAAAGGCAGCCGATTTGCCGATCAGGTGGGGGCCGATTCCCTTGCCGAGTTGCGTGCCCTGTCGTCGTCACGACTATTAGAACATGCGGCCAAACCCACTGCGCCCCGGTTTGGCGTTACAGTGGACGGCCACTTTCTCTCAATGCCCCCCTCAGAAGTGTACGCCGAAAAAGAACAGGCACGCGTCCCCCTCCTCGTCGGATGGAATTCGAAGGAAAGCGACTACCGTGCCATCATTGGCAACGACCCGCCCACTCCCACAGTCTACAAATCGGCGGTCCGAGATTTGTACGGGGACCGGGCCGACCGGGCACTTGAGCTCTATGCGGCCAACACCTGGACCGAAGTCCTCCAGGCTGGGACCGACCTTGCCAGTGACCGGTTCATGGGGTACCCTACCTGGAAGTGGAGCGATCGTCATCGCCGGACCGGTCCCCCGGTGTACCGCTACTTCTACACCCACCCTCGCCCGCCAATGAAACCGGGCAAGGGAAATAACGTCCCGGGCCTCGCCGGCACAAATGAAAACGCCGGACGCATCACGCCGCCGCGCGGCGCCGTTCATGCTGCGGAAATTGAGTATGCCCTCGGCACCCTCGACACGAACGACATCTACGCCTGGACGCCGACGGACCGAACAGTGTCCAGGTACATGAAGAGCTACTTTGCCAACTTTATCAAGACCGGCGACCCAAATGGCGAGGCCCTTCCCGCCTGGCCGATGGCCGGTTCCGATGAGCAGGCAATGGTCATGCGGCTGAACGCAACGCCGGAGGCCGTGCCGGCTCGTCACCCCGACCGCTATCAGTTTCTGGATGCGGTCGCGTCGGAGTAATTGCCACCAGAGCCGCCGTACGCCGACGCCAAAAAAAGAAGCGGTTCGACTTTCTTTCGATTACTTGAAAGCGCTTGCACAAACCTCTAACCCTTATGTCTGATAACACACTCTCTCGACGTTCTTTTCTCAGCAAAACGGCCGCGGCCGGTGCAGCGGCGTTCACCGCCCCCCTGGTGGTTCCCCGTCACGTGTTGGGCGGCCCCGACCACCAGGCCCCCAGCGACACCCTGAACATTGCCGGCATTGGTGTCGGTGGGGTGGGCGAAAGCAACATTGACAACGTGGCGGAGACCGAGAACATTGTGGCCTTTGCCGACGCCGACCACGGCTATGCGTCCGAGGTCTTCGACAAGTATCCCGACGCCGCCACCTATTACGACTACCGGCGGATGTTCGATGAGATGGGGAATGAAATCGACGGCGTCATCATCGCCACGCCGGACCACACGCACGCCAAGATTACGGCCGACGCCATGAAGCGCGGCCTTCACGTCTACACCCAGAAGCCCCTGACGTGGTCGGTGGGCGAGGCGCGCTACCTGCGGCAGCTGGCCCAGGAAACTGACGTGGTCACACAAATGGGAAACCAGGGCCACTCCAGCGACGATGCGCGCCTGATCAACGAGTACGTGCGGAGCGGAGCGATCGGGGAGGTCGAGAAGGTGCACGTCTGGACCAACCGACCGATTTGGCCGCAGGGCATTGAGATGCCTGAGGAAGTGCAGCGTGTCCCCGACCAGTTGAACTGGGACCTCTTTCTCGGTCCGGCCCATGAGGAGCCGTACCACGAGGACTTCCATCCCTTCAGTTGGCGGGGCTGGGTAGACTGGGGAACCGGGGCCCTCGGCGACATGGGCGCCCACCTGGTGGACCACCCTTTCTGGGCGCTGGAGCTAGGTGCCCCGACCTCCGTCCAGACGCGTTCCACGGCCTTCAACGGCGAGAGCTGGCCCCAATCGACGATGACGCACTACAACTTCCCCGCTCGGGGCGACAACCCGCCGGTGAAGATGATCTGGTACGACGGGGGCCTCATGCCGGAGCGTCCCGACGTCATCCCCGAAGACGTATCGCTCAACCCGGCCGGCGGTGCGCTCCTCGTCGGCAGTGAGGGCTACCTCATGCACGAAACCTACGGCAGCAATCCTCAGATCTTTCCGGAGGAAAAAGCAGAGGAGCTGGACACACCGCCCCAAATGTTCGATCGCATTCAGGGAGAAAACCACGAGCTGAACTGGGCCCGCGCAATCAAGGGGCAGGAAGAGGCCACCTCCCACTTTGAGTATGCGACCCAGCTGACGGAAACGATGCTTCTGGGCGTCGTGTCTCTCCGTGCCGACAATAAAAAGATCCAGTGGGACGGAGATGCGGGACGGGTTACCAACGACGAAGCGGCCAATCAGTACCTGGCCCGGCAAAATCCGAGAGAGCCGTGGGCAATCCCCGAAGTGCAGAACGCCGTCGGGGCAACGGCACAGCAGTAACGCTGTCCGCATGCTCAGGACGGTCACCACGGAGGGGAACGCTTCCCTCTCCTCGGCACTGTCCACTCACGCAAGCACCGGTACAACGGGCCCCTCGACCGAGGCCAAACGGCATCGGACGGGGGGCCCGTTATACTGGACGGGAGGGACAATCTCGACAAAGCGTCGTCTCCAGGGCGTCCCGCGCCTCGCCCAGCCTCTCAATAGAGATCGGCCGGATCGGTCCAGCCCGCCCTCTCCAGCACCTCAACCGAGGGCGTCCACCGTTTCTTGAGCCGATACCCAGCCCCTACGAAACCGAATCCATCCGTCACGTTCGACATGGTGCCGGGTTCGACCAGCACCTCAGGATCGAATGCTCCCCCAGGAGGATTCCAGGCGTCGTTCACAACCTCGAGACGGAGAGTCATATTCCGCATGACGATTCCAACCGTCGGATTCCAGAGGTCGGCATTCACGAGCCGCTCTCGGAGCGTTCGGTAGTCTTCAGTCAAATCAATGGGCACCACCCACTCCCCGTCGGTCCGCTCTGGAATGCCACTGTACGACACGCGCAGGCGTGCTGTGGGGGATGCAGACCCCGCCACGTTGTCCTGCCGGTCATACTGTACGTAGTACTCCACCTCTACGTTGATGAGGCGCGGCACAGCCTGGGTAACGTGCACGGGCACAATCACGGGCAACGTCTCCGCCTGCGGCTCATGAAGGGCAAGCGCCGAATTTTCGGGCACCGGCACTTCCACCTGAGCGGTGCGCTCGCCCTCCCCCGCGACCTCCACCCGATAGGTGTGTTCGTACTCGATGGGCGTCCGGCTCCAGTACACGTGCGCATACCGCCCGTCGTCTTCCTGAATCAGCGAATCGTGCCAGGTCGCGCGCCGGCCGCGGGTCAGGTCGGTCGACGTCACCGTCACGGCCAGCGAGTCCGGAGCTGTGGGCTCCAATCGGTCTTCAATGGGATAGACGCGTACCCACTGTGTATCCGCTCGCGGCTGGAGCACGCCATAGAGAGAAAAGGCTTTGTCGGTGCCCACGATCGGATCCACCGTGGCTTCACAGCCGATGAGCAGGGCCATCCCGGCACACAAAAGTCCAAAGTAAACGGAGCGCATGAGGAACCTCCTCTATTTGTACCGGAGCGCAATCCCTAGGGAGGGCGTAAACGGAAGCTGATCGACCCGCTTGAGCGTGAAGGTGTCCAGGTAGAAAATATTGCGTCGGTGATACGCGTTCACCACAGAGGCCTGAACGGCGAGCTCCACGTCGGTTCCCAGTGCAATGCTCTGCTCGGCAGACACATCGAGACGGTGGTACGAAGGCAACACCCCTCCGAACGGCTCCCCGTAAATGATGCGACGAGTCCCGGGCACGTCCTTCACGTCCCGGACCTGGGTGACTGGCGCAAATCCATCGAAGCCCACAATCCGGCTGTACGGCCGTCCACTGGCAAACTGCCATCGCGCACTCGCCTCGAATCCTCCTACCTCAACATTCAGGAGTACGCTCAACTGATGGCGACGGTCGTGCGGGGGGCGAAAGCGGAGGTCCTCGGTTCCGTACCAAAGTTCGATCTCGTCCTGGCGCGCATCATACGTTGTATTGGCGTAGCCGTATCCCAAGTATCCATAAAGGGGCCCCCACTCTCCCTCAAGGCGCACGTCGGCCCCAAACGAACGGCCCTCGGCCGGCTGCAAGCGCGTGGTAAAGCGGGGGAAAGCCGTCCATTCCGCAATGAAGAGATCCGAGAGCCGCTTATAGTATCCTTCGAGCGAAAGCTCCAGTCCCCGAATCAGCCCCACGTGATACCCGATCACTCCGTGAACAGCCCGGGGCGTACGTCCCCTTCGCACATCGTCTCGCGGCAGCCCGCTGTGTTTGGGAATATTGGTCCACGCAGTGAACACACTCGCGGCGTCTCGTCGATCGCTCAGTCCTACCGCCTCCTGGTAGTACACCCCAGTCGCGGCACTCACCCGGTGCCGCCCCTTCTCCCAGCGCCCGCGCAGGCGCGGCGCCAGAAACGGGTTAAACCGACTCTTCAGAAACTGCAGTCGAAGCCCCGGCTCAACTCGAAATGCGCCGAGCATGATCGTCGGCTCTACGTACATCACGATGTGGTCGAGCGTCGTGCGCTCATCCCGAAAGGCATCCTGATACAACCCGTCGAGCTCGTGGGAGAACCGAGAAAAACTGCCCTCAAACCCAGCCTGAATCGACAGCTGCTCCCCCGGAAATCGAGCGTCGAAGGCCATGCGCGTGGTCCGAACCCGTGAACTGCGGATCGGTGCCCCAGACGGCCCCAACTCCGTTCGAAGGCCCGAGACCGACAGGTGCGCGTCCGTCACGACGGGGAGGGTGGACGGAACGGCGAGATATCGTGCTCCAATCCCCCAGTTATGCCATCGCACTTCCCCGAACGGTTGGGCCTGAATCGTCTCCTCCGGAAGCCTGCCGACGGCGGACGCAGACCGTATCGTTCCTCGATCATAGGTCCGAACGGCACTCAGCGACAGGCGACTATTATCGGCGAGATCGGCGTGCACCTTCCCGAACGCATCGCCAAACTGAAAGGGAAGCTCGTCCCCAATCAAGGGACCTGCCCACTGTTCCACCCGAGACTGCCGTACAGACACGAGCCCCGAGATCTGATCGGTTCCAAGTGGCCCCTCCAGACGGGCCTCTCCAATAAAAGGTGATACGCTGACCCGGCTCGCAAAGTGACGCTTGTTGCCCGTTCGGGTCGACACGTCAATCACCGACGAGAGGCGTCGTCCATATTTCGCGCCGAAGCCCCCTGCAAACAGGTCTGCATGATCGATGATATCCGACGGGAAGGCAGAGTAAAACCCGAGTAGATGGAAGGGCTGGTAAATCACCATGCCGTCCAGAAGCACCATGTTCTGCGACGGTTCCCCCCCGCGGATAAAGAGCTGCCCCCCTCGGTCGGCCAGCGTGACAACCCCCGGAAGCACCGTTAGGTACGACGACAGATCTCCACTGACGTCCGGCGTCGGGATCCGCTCCACCTCGACCGGATCAATCCGCTCATGTCCGGCCTCCACATCCGTCATATCACCCCGCTCCTCTTCAACGACGATCTCTTCCAGAGGAGATTCCCCGGCTCGAATCGACACGTTCACCGTCTGCTGCCGTCCGGACGCGAGCCTCAACGTATCGACATATGAGACGTACCCGACGAACGAAACCTGCAGTTCATAGCGCCCCGGGCGGATGCCCTTCAAGAGGTAGACCCCGTCCTCGTCGGTAGCCCCGCCGTACGACACCGTCGAGTCTGCAACGCGCTGGAGAAGAACGTTGGCCCCCGTAAGGGGCTGCCCATCACTGGAGTCCGTGACGAATCCGCTGATAGCCGCTCGGCCCTGGGCCTGCGCCATTCCATTCCCCCAAAACAGAAGAAGCGGAAGCAGGAGCCCCCACAAAAGACGAGCCGTTCGGGACCGGAAGACGACTGCGACGAACGCCATGGGACATTGGGTATCAGTTCCCGCAAGTGAGTGTGTACGCCCCAAAGGCAACAGACGAGGTGAAGGAATTCGTAGGATCGTGGAGAATCCCGTCTATTCGCCTTGCAACCGCACCGTTTCTCCCGTTCGTGCCGAGCGACGAGCAGCCTCCAAAATTTTGGTCACGATCATGTTGTTCTCGAGGGATGAAAGCCCCTTTGGCTCCACCTCTCCCCGAACCACGTTGCGCAGGTACGGCACCGCTGCTTCGTAAAACGACGGCTGCGCCTCAAGCGTCACGTCCCGCTCCTCGGCCTCTCCGATCCGCACACGCATCTGGGTCGGAGTATCGGCGTGAATGTAGCCGTTCCGTCCATAAATCGACATGTCCTTGCGACTGTAGGGCCAATTCCACGAGGCCTGGATCACCCCCTGGCCCCCGGGATAGGTCAACAGGATGGTCGCAATGTCGTCCACCTTCTGGTACACGGGATCCGACTTCACCTGCTGCGTGACAGCCGTTACCGTTTGGGGACGTCGTCCCTCCATGAGCCATGTGAGCAAGTTCGCTCCATAGCAGCCAAAGTCCATGAGGGCCCCGCCCCCATTCAGGGTCGGATCGGTCAGCCAGTTCAGAAAGGTCGGCCCCACCCCGATCTCTTTGGGCCCGCGGTGCCCATCGCGCACGACGATCTTTCGCAGGGTCCCAAGCTCGCCGTTCTCTCGGGCAAGAGCGTGGGCACGATGGGTGCTCGGATACCAGGTCGTTTCGTAGTTCACCAGTACGTGGACGTCATTCGCCTGCGCCGCCTGTTGGATCGCACGAGCGTGCTCCATTCCCACGGCCAGCGGCTTTTCGACCATCACGTGCACCCCTCGGCGGGCCGCTTCCTCTACGACGCGGCGGTGATCGAAGGTATTGGTAAACACCACCACGGCATCCGGACGTGCCTCCGCAAGCATCGTCGTGAGGCTGCCATACAGGCGTTCCGCACCAAGATCATACTGTTCAGCAACCTGCCGCCGCAACGCCGTATCCGATTCGGCAAGCCCAACCACCTGCACTCCCTCATAGGGTCTCGCCTGCAAAAACCCGTGGACGTGACCGTGCACCATGCCCACGACCCCCAAACGCAGGGTCTCCTTCGGAGCGTCCGTCCCCGGCTCCGAAAGCGGCTGGGCCGGAAGTGCGTAGCTTCCTCCTCCAAGCCCCACAAGCACAAGGAGTACGATCCGTATGAGTACTCGCATACCACTATCCCGTCGATGACTGTCATGCCGACGCCTCCCCCCTCTCTCCTTTTCAATTGCTTGCCCTTCATCAAACGGCGGCTCGGCCCTCGCCCTCAACGATACGAAGCGTCTGGTTGGCCTGGACCGCTGAGATTCGGTCCACCTCGCCGCTCGGCCAATGCACCGTCACCTGCTCGACCTGCGATTGTCCGCCGAGCCCAAAGGTCAACGCCAACTCGATCGATGAGAGATAGCTCGACCCCGTCCGAAGCACCCGTTCCTGCTGTTCCTCCCCGTACTCGATCCGCACCCGGGCTCCGATCCCATCCCGGTTGCTTTCCGTCCCCTGCAGTTGTACCCGGAGGTAATTCGGCCCATTTTCCTGATCCCGCACTCGGTTCTGCCAGAGGTGCGCCTCGCCCTCATTCTCCGTCACGAGAATGTCCAGGTCCCCATCCTTGTCGTAGTCGCCGTAGGCCGCCCCTCGGGCGACAAGAGAATCGGCAAGGGGCCCCTGCTCGACCGTCATCTCGTCAAACCGTCCCTTGCCGTTGTTCAAGAAGAGATGGGGACGCTGCTTGTAGTGCACCGCCCGGTCGATGCTTTCGATGTCCGGCTGGACGTGCCCGTTTGCGACAAAAAGATCCAGGGTGCCATTCAACTCCGCGTCAAACAAAAACAACCCAAACCCGAGCGTAAACTTGCCCGGACGACCGACCCCTGACCGCGCCGACCGGTCTCTAAAGAGCCCGTCGCGCTGATGACGGAAGACGCTGATCTTCTCCCGCGAGAAGTTGCCAACGAAGATGGTGGAACGCCCCGTACTGTCCACAATGCCGGCATCGGTTCCCATTCCGGCCCGTACCTGTCCCGACTGGCTGTAGGCTGTGCCGCTCACGCGCCCCCGCTCCGTAAATGTCCCATCTCCATTGTTCTCATAGAGCAGATTGCGCTCCATGTCGTTCGCCACGTACAGGTCCATCCACCCGTCCCGGTTGTAATCCAGCATCGTGACCCCCAGGGTTTTGCCCGGGGAGGACTGGAATCCGGCGCGCTCCGTCCACTCCGTGAATGTGCCGTCGCCGTCATTGTGGTAGAAGCGTCCGATGGCCCCCTCGTATTCTTCGGGGGTACAGTAGGCCTTTGTCTTTCCATCGACCGAACAGAACAGATCGTTTTCCCGGCTCCACTTCACATAATTCCCCACGTACAGATCGAGGTGACCGTCGTTGTCGGCATCAAAGAACGCGGCGGAGCTGCTCCACTCAGGAGGAGCCGTTAACCCTGCCTCTTTTCCAACCTCAGTGAACGTCCCGTCCCCTTCATTTCGGAAAAGCAGATTCCGATTCAGCGTCGTCAAGAGGAAGTCGCTATGGCCGTCGTTGTTATAGTCGGCGACAGTAACGCCGAAGCCGTATGCCTCGACCGCCCCCAGCCCTGCCTCCTCGCTCACGAGGGTAAACGATCCGTTCCCGTCGTTGCGATAAAGCCAGAGCGCATGTTCAAGGTCGACCTCACTCTTCGGCCAGACGCCCCCGCCGGCAAGGAGAATATCGAGCCGGCCATCCCCGTTGTAATCGATGAAGCCCCCCCCACTTCCCATCGTTTCCGGAAACCATTTTTCCCCAAATGCTCCGGTGCGGTGCTGGAAATCGTCGAGGTTGGCCTGCTCAGTTACGTCCGTAAACGAGACTGGGGCGTCCTCTTCCGCAGAGGGCGAAGACGAGGAGTGAGTACACCCCGTCATTACGATTCCCCCGAGAAGAAGCCCAAGACACAAAACGATGCCTCGCCTCCCTTCCGTCGTCGTTTGATCGAGCAACAACTGCACCACGGGCTACCTCATCTGGAATCAAAGTACTGCGCCTCTGCCACGCTCCCCCTCCAGGAGAGGGTCCCCAAAAGGAACCGCCCCTCATCCACCAATGCTCCGTCCGCACTGCCCCTCAAATAGCCACTGCGCTCTATGAGTCCCCGGCCTCAAGAGAGGACAAGTACTTCCGTGCCCTCGGATGATTCGGACGCTGCTGGAGGACGCGTTTCCACATCTTTCGGGCCTTTTCCGTTTCTCCGTTGCGGGCGTACACGACGCCAAGATTGAACCATCCATCCGTGAAGTCGGGATGGCGACGCAGGAGGGCCTGGTAGTGCGTCACAGCCGTCTTGTAGTTCCCGCGTGCAGCCGCTAGCTGGGCCAACTGGTCTCGAAGGGTCGGACTTGAGGGCCGGAGGTACAACGCGATGCTGTACGTCTCTTGCGCCTTCCCCAGCCGGCCGATGTCCCGGTACGCATCGGCCAACGTCTTCCACCGCTGTGGATTGCCGGGCTGGTCCTTCGCCACCGACTCTAGACGCTCAATCTCGCGCTGTCGCTTGTCGAGCGTATCGGCCTGGACCAAATACTGCTTCCCCTTCTCTTTCTGCCCGGTTCGCACGAGCGCCTGCCCGAGATTATAGTGGGCTTCCTGGTGCCACGGACGCTCCTCAATCACGGACCGGAGATGCGTAATTGCGTCCTCGTACCGCCCCAACTGGTAGAGGTGAGAGGCGACGACGTATTGATAATTCACGTTCTCGGGTTCAAGCTCCAGCGCCCGACGTGAATGCGTGAGCGCCGTCTCCACCTTTCCTTCTTCCTCAAACAGGCGCCCAAGCCGGGCGTGCGCCGCCGCCGTGGTGGAGTCTAACGACAAGGCCTGCTCGTATGCCCACTGCGCACTATCCGGCTTTCCGACCGCACTGTAGGCCTTCCCCACCTCCACGAGCGTAGAGGCCGACGAAAACTGTTCTTGCTCGTTCTGGAAGTACCGAAGAGCCTTCTCGAAATTCTGGCGGCGGTAGGCATTATTCCCAAGATTAAACCACGCGCCCTGATACTGCGGATTCAGCGACAAAACCTTCCGGTATTCCTTTGCCGCCTCGTCGAAGCGCTTGAGTTCAGAGAGAACGCGGCCCCGCTGAAAGTGCCCGTCGGCCAGTCGCGGCGCCCGGTGCACCACGCTGTCGGCAAGCGTAAGCGCATTGCGGAGGGCTCCTTGCTTCAAGGCCCGTTGCGACTGCACGAGCATAGAGACCGTCGTATCGTCGACGGCCTCCCGGGACATGGCATTCCCCGCCCCCCCCGACTCCGCTTCTCCTCCGGATCCACACCCCAACACGATCAGGGTACAAACCACGAGCGGAAGCACCATTCGCCAGGCCGCTCCGGGATGCCGTGTGTCCATCAATCGAGTCAACTCGCGCAGAAAGAAACCGTGATACAGCTACGTGCAAAGGCGTGCAAGCCGTCTGAGGACATTAAAACCCGACGTTGAGACCAATGCGGTTCACGCCGTTGAACACGTCGAAGGACGTGTACGAGTAGTCGGCCCCCAGGTCGAAGCCGGCAAAGGTCGTCTGCAGGCCGGCCCCTGCGTTGAAGCCTTCTTCGAGGCTGGACTTCGGTAGCGTATAGCCGCCTCGAATGGAGAAGGTTTCCATGAAGGTGTACTCTCCTCCAAAGTGCATCCGCTCGCTGAAGTCGCGGGGCGTAACGCCTTTGAGCATGATGTTGAGCGAGTGGTTATCGTTCGGATCAGACAGAAAGTCCGTCATCTCGAACATGTCCGCGGAAATGCCCACGGAGAGCTCCATTGGCAGCTCGAAGCTCTGACGCTCATACTGCACCTCGGGCGAGAAATTTCGCACGTTCATAGCGACCTGGATGCCTCGATAATCGGTATCATACTGAATCCCGAAGTCGTAGGCCCCGGTCCCGAGGTCGTTCTGCTTCGTGGTCCCGTCCGTCGACATGACGCTTGGGCCCAGGTTCTGCTTGGCGTATTTCACCTTCGCCCCCACCGAGATGCGATCCGTCACCGGATACGCATATCCAACCCCGAACGCCCAGGAGCTGGGGCTGAACGTGCCGGTCGACACATATCCCTGGTCGTTCCCGGCCCGGCGGGTGCCTTCAAGGTCGCCGTAGCTCACCTGCATGAAGGTGAACCCAATGACCCCGTACGTGCCCTCGAACGGACGGAGAGACACGCTCGCACTGTTATAGTCAATGTCTGCGATCCACTGCATGGTCGAGAACGCAGCGTGTCCATAATTCTCCATCTGGGCCATTCCCGCCGGATTGTAGAACATGGACGTCGACTGCAGCTGGAGGGTGGTTCCCGTCCCCCCCATGCCCGCCACCTTCGGACTCAGCGACTGGCTCAGGAACTTCATGCCGGTCTGCGCACGCTTGGTGTTGTCCTGAGCCGTGGCAGGAGCAGAAAGCCCAACCAATAGGGCACATGAAAGAACGATGGTCGTAACGATGCGCGATTTCATAATGTTCACCTCGGTTAATCGAGTGATCTCTACAATGTGGGCACTCGGTAGGCGCCCGCAGACGTTCGTTGGGCAAACCGTTTGCTCCTACCGAACAATGACGAATTTCTTCTTGGAAACCTGTCCGGTATCCAGATCCCGCACGACGGCGATGTACAACCCACTCGCCACCAGCTGGCGGTCTGCAGTGGTGTGATCCCAGTACTCGTCTCCACTGCCGTCATTGTGGCGGATGGTCTCAACCAGCTCTCCCATCTCCGTGTAGATCCGGATGACACAGTTGCCCGGAATCTCCAGGAATCCGAGCCGGTCCTGCTGGTCCCACCGCACTTCCTGGTCGGCCGCCACGTTGTAGGGATTCGGCACAATCTTGAAGTCTGCCACCGACTCGCCCGGTCCGCGCTTGAGTGAAGCCGGATCCCAGGTCTGCGTCTGGTAGCGGTTGCTCTTGAGCGGCTTGCCGGTCGGGGTCATCGCCGTCCCGTTATTATTCTCGCTTCCAACCGCCTGGATGTAGTAGTAATACTGGGCGCCTCGGACCACGTCCGAGTCACTGTACTCCCGCGTGCCACCGCCCACATCCGCGATCTTCTCGTACTGATATTCATTCTCGTACTGTCCCTCGACGCGTCCTCGGGCGCGGTAGATTTCAAATCCTCCGGGCGGGTTGGTCTCGCGCTCCCAACTCAGGCTAATCTGGTCGACCCCAGACTCCACACTGAACGTACTCGGCGGCTTCGGTGCCTGCGGAATCCCATAGTTCGTGATCGCGCCGTTGGCATCGCTCGACGCCTGGAAGTTTGCGATTGCGCGCTCAAAGGTCTGGAAAAGCGAGTCGCGACCGGTCATGACCCACGGGTTCTTGCCCATGCTTTCGTCCGGATCAATCGTCCCGTCGCCGTCCGCGTCGTATTCGATGTCCTCAAATGCGTCCGTCGTGCTCCGATCGCTCGGATTGCTCGCCGTTTGCTTGAAGCCCTGTCCGATCTTGACGCGCGCTTCCGGCGACAGGCCCGATACAGCCTCGGCGATCACGATGCGAACACTCTCTCCGGGCTCAAGGTCGTACGGCCCGTAGCTGAAGGCAGAGGTATACCCACCGGCCTTGCCGAGCTTCGGGTCCCCTTCACCCATCACAGTGGTAAAGTCTCCGTCCTGATCGGCCACGTCGGCGTGGTGGGGGAACATGTGCGATCCGGTGCCCGACGTGTAGTCGTCGGTGGCGCGTTCGGCCTGAGAGATAAAGCGATACTCCCGGTTCATCTGCTCATTGAACGCGCTGTTGCCGGACGTGAGGGGATGGTCCGCGTCGATGTAGCCCGTCATCGAGGGCTGTCGCGGCTTGTCCGGAGAGGAGGGGGCGTACAGCTTCACGGTCCCCATAAACTCGGTCGTGGTCAGCTCTCCTCCGTCGTCTCCCTGCTCTAGGAAGGCCGGGCTGTCATTCCAGGCCGGTCCACCGAGCGGGTCCATTTCGGCCCCCGGGGAGTTTCCGTTCCAAGTGTACTGCGCCGCAAAGTCCACGTCGTAGTCGTCCTGTCCGTCTCCCACGACATCATTCAAGACGTTGGCGCCCCACTCCTGTCCCGGAATGGCACTTCGGTTTCCGTGGGTGTAGCGCTTCTGGAAGTGAAGGTACACGTCCTCGGCCGTCTGATCTTCGAGGGCTCCGTTCTCCTGGGCGCTTGTGTGCCCGGTGTTCGTCAGGACGTATTCTTGAATGTGGTACTTATCGTGTGCGGAGTTCGTCCACCCGTACACGCGCTTCGTAAGGGTCACCCCCAGAAGCGTGTGCGCCTTGAGTTCGATCATCTGGTCAGACGGGAGATCCGGCCGGACCTCATCGTAGGTCTTGTCCTCATTGAGGGTCTCATTTCCATCCACCGTAACGGTGGGCGGCTCGTACTTCACGATCTTCCTCAAGCTCACGGGGAAGAACTCACCGAACCCGGTCGTTCGTGGCCCGACGTGAACGACCCGGCGGTCGTACTGCGTGCCGTCCGCGCCCTGCACGTTCTTTGCGCCGATCCAGAGCGCACCTGCTCGCAGGCGTCCGGCCTGAAACTCTGGATACAACCGGAGGTGATTTCCTCCTGCGCTGTAATATTCCTGCTGTCCACCGGTTGCCGTGTACACCATCTGGAGTTCCCCAACGGCCATCGGCCGCTGGTCAAACTGGGCATACCCCTTTTCCGTCTCCGTCAGCCCCATGAAGAGGAGCAAACAGCCTGCGGCGATGAAGGCATGTACTTGGAGCCAATCAGTATCAAAAGAGCTCATCACGAAACGATAGTTATGAACGAGTCTTGACATCTATATTCTGTTCCCCTTGTCCCCTCCTCCCCCCGAATCTGCCCTAGAAGGACATCCGGACGCCGATGTTCACGCTCCTCGGGAAGAGGTAATGCAGGGACTTCGCATTGGGCGGATTGATGTGGTCTCCCTCAATGTCGCCGGGCTGGTCATCCCCGTACTGCGGATCTCCGTCTCCATCCGTGGGGGCATAGTTCTGCTCCCATCCGTCGACGGCCTCCTGGGGCAAGCGCAGGGAGTTCATGTACTGCTGAAAGTCCCGCGGCCCGAAGAAGGACGCCTGATTGAGGTTCTTCAGGTTGAAGACGTTGTTCACGTCCGCAAAGATCTGTGCGCTCACACCTGATGTCTGAATGGTCTTGCTCAGCCGCATGTCGACCATCTTGTAGGCTTCCCACTGCATGTTGTCCTCCACTTCCGGCACCGTGAGCTCGTTGGTGTAGGTGAAGTAGCTCCCGGCCTTCCACCGGCCGAGGAAGTTCAGCCGCAGGTCGCCGAACACGTTGCCCCCAAGCAGGTCCGGACCGAAGTCCGACGGAGTCAAGAACGTGAGGCTGACACGGGCGTAGGGCTGCGGCTGCGGCTTCGACTGGTAGTAGTCGGTTGTGAACCGCTCGTACTGCCGCTGATCGACGCGACTTTCGAACTGCTGCCCGAACCCAAAGTCACCTTCGGACTCCACCTGGTAGGTGTAGTTAATGAAGCCGCGAACCCAATCGCCCCGGCTTTTCCGCAGGCTGATCTCGACTCCGCGAACGTCCCGGTAGTTTTCGGCTCTCGGGTACTCGTACTCGATGAGCCCATTGCGGCTCGTGTAGTTGACCCAGCGGGGCTGGCTCTGAAGGTCCTTGTAGTATCCCGCAATCCGGAGCAGGAACTGCTCGACGAACCCTTGCTCGTAGCCCAGCTCGTAGGCGGTCGTCTTCGGCCGGGGCATGCCCGGATTCGCAATCTGTACGACGTTATCCGTCTGGTTCCCGCGGCGGACCATGTCGAGGAAGTCCGGACGCGTCTGCTGGTAAAAGTGGCCGTAGTTGAAGTACAGCTTACTGACGTCGGTCATGGGGAACGACACCCCGAGCCGCGGACTCAGGTTGACCTGCGGGTCGGCGGGCTCGGTCTCCATCATCTCGTCGAAGCGCGGCTTATTCCCGCCCAGAAAGGCAGACGGATACCGGTTCACGGTCCCATCTTGGGACTCCGGAAAGACGTAACGCTCCGTGTTCGAGTCGAAGTAGTCGAGGCGCAGCCCCACGTTGGCGATCATGCCCTTGTACTCCAGCTTATCCTGGATGAAGGCCGCGCCGTAGAGGGGCGAGCTGTCGTAGTGGGCGTAATGGTCCGGCGGGTTGACGAGAAAGTCCTTGTAATTAAAGTCGACGTCGTGATTCTCGACTTTAAACTCAACGCCGGCCTTTGCCGTGTGGTACTGGCCGATGGCCCTCGTAAGGGCGATCTTTCCTCTCCACTCTCGCGTGTCAGTCGTATCCCGAAACTCAGAGTGGTGGCCGCCCATCCGCAGACCCGTAATCGAGTTTTCGGACGCAAACTGAAATCCGATTGGTCCCTCGTCTACACTGACCCCTCCAAACTGTGCGACTTTGGTCGTGTCGCGTGCCCGAGGAGGATTCGTGCGGTAGCTGGTTTTCCGCCACTGCAGCTGGGCCTCATAGAATGTATTCTCGCCGAGCGTGTGGTTCACCTTCAAGCCTCCCATGTAGCGCCGAATCGTGCTTTCCGACCAGGCGCCCGTCCCGAAGATGTCTTCGCCATTCCAGGCTCCGATGTCCGTGTAGTTGACCCCGGCCCCGTAGTTTGAAATCCACTCTCGATTTCCATCCCGACGGATGCGTGTGGGGCCTGTTCGCGGGCTCTCGTCGTTGTTTCCTTTCTGAATGGCCGTCATTCCCGTCAACGTCACCTTGAAGTTGTTCGTGACGTTCGAGGTGAGGTTGAAGCGGCCGGTCTGCTCATCATACCCACTTCGCGACAGCGGAATAATGTACTCCTCCTGCTCGCGGCGGTAGGAAACGGCAAATCGGAGATCCCCGAGATAATCACTGACAAGCGGCACTGGACCGCCGATCGTCCCGTCGATCTGATAGTCCGGCTTGTCGATGCTAATGTCCCGACGATGGCGATACTCAAACAGATCCTGTGCCTGCTGCGGCGTGAGCTGAGGATTGTTGGCCGCGATCTCATTGAATCCTTCGAAGTCAGGATACGAGTTTTGGAGCTCCTCCGGCCACTCGCCCGTGCCCTCCATCGCTACCTCTGGGTCCATGTACGGGCGCATCCAGTAGGAATTCGGGTCGGTGGGCGAAATGCCGAAGCTCTTGCTGCTTGCCGGACTATAGCGGGCAAGCACGTCCACCATGTACTCGTCGCGCGGCCCCTCAATCGTGGTCACATTCACCATCCCGGAGCGGATATTGCCGTACTCGGCGTTGAATCCGCCGGACTGGACCTGAACCTGCTGAATCGCGGTGTAGGGAACGCCGGTGTACGGCGTGTTATCCCGTCCACTCTGCTGGCTGAAGCCGTTGACCCGAAAGTCCGCCTGACTGGCCTCACTCCCTCGGATGTTCAGCCCCTGAATTCCGGCCTGGAGCCCAACGACACTAGCAACGTCGGCCGCCGGAAGGTTTTCAATATCCTCGGCACTGATGTCCGCCCGACTCGCCGATAGGTCCGACTGCACAACCTCTTGCTGGGCCTGTACAGTCACACCATCAAGCTGCGCCACATCTTCTCGTAGCTCAATCGTAATTTCGGACGTCAGGTCCTGATTCACCTGCACCCCCTCGACCGTAGCCGTCTCGTACCCGACGAATGTCGCTCGAAGGGTGTAGGTGCCTGGGGGAATGTTAATCAGCCGAAACTGCCCGTTCGCGTTCGTGCTAGTTCCCGTCCCGGCCATCTCCGGAATGACGACGTTCACCCCAGGAAGGGACTTCCCCGTCTCTGCGTCGACGACCTGCCCGGCAATCTGCCCCGTTTGCGCCCAGGCCAGAGAGGCAGACATAAGTAAAACGAGAAATGTAGATGCGAGAAACCGTATCGCTTTCCTCATAGCAGGTGGATTTTGATCTAATCGAAAAGGGATCTCTTAACGAAAAAGTGGGCGTTCTTCCAGAACCGCTTCTCCACTCCGTGGGGCGTTCAACGAAGACACCAGTACATCCACATCGGTGGGGCACCTCTGAAACCGCTTCTGGAATCGGTTCCAGACACGTCCAGCTCACTTTCTTTTTCTCTTCACGACCCCAGTGTAATCACGAAGAACCAGTAACCCAAAAGTGAAACCGGTTTTATTGTATGAAAACCCCCCTACATTTACCATAAACCGAACACGAACTTACGCCTGTCTTATATTTTTCTATGATGAAACTTGGGCCGGCTGACGGGACCGTATCATGCGTACGCGCCGTTAAAAAACAGCGCACAGGCTGAACGGTACTCTCTGCCCCGGCCTTCCCCAACCGACTCTGCTCTCCTATGCCCGAATACACGCTCGAGAAACTCGACGATTATCGATGGCAGCTCCCCAAGCGCGGACGAATGAACGTCCCCGCCCGCCTCTACGCCAGCGAGCCGATGCTGGAAGACATCCTCGACGACGATGCCCCCCAGCAGGCCATCAACGTGGCCCACATGCCCGGCATCGTGACGGCCTCGCTCGCGATGCCCGACATTCATTGGGGCTACGGCTTTCCCATTGGCGGTGTGGCTGCGTTCGATCCGGACGACGGGGTGATCTCGCCTGGAGGAGTGGGCTACGACATCAACTGCCTCTCGGGCGACAGCGAAGTCCTTCACGCCCACGGCTACACGCGCACGATCGCGGAGATGGAGACGACGTGGCAGGACGACATTCTCCACTGTCACGACCTTGAGGCATCGTCGAGCGACGAGACGTCCGTAGCCGCATTTTTGAAGCATCAACCCGATCAGCCGGTGTATCGCCTTCGCACCACCGGCGACGACGAGGTGTTGGCCACTGGCGACCATCCGTTCTGGACGCCCGACGGCATGACCGACCTCGACGATTTGGACCCGGGCGATCAGATCGCTCGCCGTCCGTTCGAAGGGGTGCCCTACGACGAGCCGTCCGATCGCATTCTCGTCGACGAGGCTGACGTCCGCAAGGTGCTAAAAGCTCAGGGAAAGGAAGACGCCGGAAATGCTGTCGGACAAGTGCTCCATTATCTGCAAGAACGGGACCTCCTTCCGCTTCGAGCCTCCGACTCAGCGGTTCCGCACCTCATCAAAATCGCCGGCGTTCTGTTCGGGGACGGCACGCTCTACTTCAGCGGCGACCACGAAAAAGGAACCGCGTGGTTTTACGCTGCCCCTGACGATCTGGAGGCGATTCGCTCCGACGTGGAAGCGGCCGGGTTCACACCCTCTCGCATCTACCGGCGGGAACGGAGCCACAGCGTCGATACGCCCTCCGACCACTACGAATTCGAGCGACCCGAGACTTCCTTCAAGGTCGTCAGTACGTCTTTCGCGGCCCTCATGGCGGCATTGGGCGTGCCCGTCGGCGACAAAGCAGCCCAGGACTACGGAATTCCCGCATGGCTGCCCGATGCTCCGCTCTGGCATCAACGGCTGTTCCTGGCGCCGCTCTTCGGCGCTGAGCTGTCTGCTCCCTCGACGATGACGCACTACGGACGCAACTTTTACGCTCCGGCGCTTTCTCTCAGCAAAAGCGACGGGTTTGCAGAGAGCGGCCGGCAGTTCCTTGAGGACCTGGCGTCAATCATTGAGGACTTCGGGGTAGAGACGAAGGAGATCACCGAAGTTGCTCCGGAGAATAGTGCCGACGGTCGTGTGCGGCTTCGTCTGTTGCTCTCGTCGCGAACGGAATCTATGCTCGCACTGTGGAGCCGGATTGGGTACGACTACAATCAAAAACGGTCGTCGCTCGCGATGGCAGCCGTCGAATACCTCAAGCAAAAACAACAGGTCCTTTCCCTGCGAGAGACCGCTGCGGAGCAGGCCCGAATGCGCCATGAGACTGGTACATTCCCTTCTACCATCTACGACGACTTGACGGGTGAACACGTCAACCGCCGGTTTCTGGAGCGGGCGCTTTATGGAGAGCGGAAAACCGGCGTCCGCATTGGATCCTCGTTTCCCACCTTCGACACGTTTTGCGAGGACACGCTCGACGGACTGGAGCAAAGCGGAATGGTTTGGTCGACGGTGGACGCAATCGAGCCTGTGAACCTGGAAGCGGAAACAGGAGACCCTCACGTGTACGACTTCACTGTCGCGCATGAGGACCACAACTTTGTCGCGGACGGATTCGTCGTTTCGAATTGCGGCGTGCGGCTGATGTCGTCCAAGCTCACGAAGGAGGACATCGACAAGCAGGATGCGGAGCGCCTCGTGGATACCCTCTTCCACCGCGTGCCCACAGGCGTGGGCTCCTCCGGTGCTCTGCGCGTCGACCACTCCACCCTGCCGCGCGTCCTGCAACGGGGCGCAACGTGGGCCGTGAACCAGGGCTACGGCTCCGAGGCCGACCTCGACGTGATCGAGGAGGGCGGACAGGTCGACGGCGCCGATCCGGATGCGGTGTCGAGCCGGGCGAAAGAGCGTGGACTTCCCCAACTCGGCACGCTCGGCTCCGGCAATCACTTTCTGGAAGTCGGGTACGTGTCGGAGGTGTACAACGAACGAGCGGCCCGCATCATGGGGCTCGACGAAGGCGCCGTCACCGTCATTATCCACTCCGGGAGCCGAGGCTTCGGATACCAGGTGTGCGACGACGCCCTGCAGGACGTGGACCGGGCCATGAACAAGTACAACATCGAGCTGCCGGACCGGCAGTTGGCCTGTGCCCCCATCGACTCGCCCGAGGGGCAGAAATATCTCCGCGGGATGCGCTGCGCGATTAACTACGCATTTGCCAATCGGCAGGTGATGGCCCACAACACGCGAGTGGCGTTCGAGGAGGCGCTCGACCTCTCCCCCCGTGAGCACGGCCTGCACACCGTGTATGAGGTCGCCCACAACATCGCAAAATTCGAGACGCACCGCGTAAACGGACGCAAGCAGGAGGTGTGTGTGCACCGAAAAGGGGCAACGCGGGCCCTCCCGGCGGGCCACCCGCTCGTGCCGGGCCGCTACCAGCAAGTGGGCCAGCCCGTACTCATCCCCGGCGACATGGGACGCTACTCGTACGTCCTCGTGGGCACCGACAAAGCCATGGACGAAACGTTCGGCAGCACGTGCCACGGCGCCGGCCGCAAGATGAGCCGCCGGCAGGCCCGCAAAACAGCGGGGAATCGCAACATTACCGCCGAGCTCGCCAACGAGGGCATCGTCGTCCGTGGCGAAAGCGGCCGCACGGTGCGAGAAGAGATTCCAGAGGCGTATAAAGATGTCGCCGATGTCGTCGAGGCCGTGGAAGGAGCCGGCCTTTCTCAAAAGGTGGCCCGACTTCGACCGCTCGGTGTCATCAAAGGCTGACCCCGTACACCGGGCGAACTGCCTGAAGCCCAGACCCGTAGCGGCTTCGCCGTACCTCCCAGCAGAGGACGATTGCCCTGTTTTTCAAAAATTCATTTACATTAATCTAACCCCACATATTCGACGTTCTCCCCTCCTCTCCCCATCTCCTTTTACCCGACCCTAAGAATTACCTCTTCCCACTCCCTATTGGAATAGAATTTGTTGTCGGGGTTTACTCCATCATTCTGGTACAAAACGAAACAAAGGGGAGTATTCTGTTTACACAATATTGCCTTCAGACGAAGGTCCCGTGCGCAGCTCTTTTCACAAACTCGCGGGAGCGGGCGATCTCGTTCGTCTCCCGTCCACTCGTTATGGAAGATGTTCGTCGTGTCATCCTCTACCTCAGTGGCGTCATCGGCGTTTGGGTCCTTGTCAGTTTTGGCGGCACCATGTTCGACACCGCCAATGCCTCCCTCTGGGTGAATAGCCTGATGTGGTCCCTGCTCTCCTCTCTCATTGTGTTGCCGGCGCTCCTGCTGGTGACCCATGCCGCTACGAAACAACGCTCTCAATCTGCTTCTCCGTCGAAGGAGTCCCCCTCCCAGGAGGAACCAGAACCCTTCGTGAAGCACTCGTCGGACGAGATCCGTACGCTGTGGCCCGAACCCGAACAGAAGAGTGAATGGCCCCCGAATGACGTCGTCCGGGAGCAAAAGCAGGCCCGGGAAAAAGTACATACGAACTGAGCCTCTTCTTTTCTGCCCCCATTTCTGTTCTGGCTTCGGCCTTCTATGCCCGTTCGGACCTCGCACGGATCCGAACGGGCATGTGTGTTTATGGCCGTTCTGGCCCTCCTGGCGCTGAAAAGGACGAGCCGCCCTCCTCCTGCAACTGGGCGCGAACGACGGGAAGTGCGTCGGGGTGCTCCTCTCGGAGGTAGGCCACCAGCTGTTCTCGAATCTCACATCGGAGTTCCCACAGCTGAGGAGCACTGGCGGCACTGGCAATCGCCCGCAGTTCAATTCCTCGCTCGCTCGTGTTCGTCACGTGCAGGGCACAGGTGTCTCCGTCCCAGTATTCCGACGCCTCGACGACCCGCTGCAACTCGTCTCGCACTGCCGGTACCGGGGTCCGATAGTCGACGTAGAGAAACACCGAGCCGATGAGATCCGCAGACGTGCGGGTCCAGTTCTGAAACGGCTTCTCGACGAAATGGGTGATGGGTAGAACGATGCGCCGTTTGTCCCACACCCGCACGACGACGTAGGTGAGCGTAATCTCCTCAACCCAGCCAAATTCTTCCTCCACAATCACAACGTCGTCGACGCGGATGGGCTGGGTGAGGGCGATCTGAATGCCCGCGATGAGGTTGCCGAGCGTGCTCTGCGCGGCAATGCCGAGCACAATACCGACGATGCCGGCCGACGCCAAGATTCCGGTGCCCAATTCCCGAAACGGCTCGTACTGTAGGAGCACCAGTCCCACGCCCAACACGATAATCACGGTGGTGGCGATGCGACGCAGAATCCGAACCTGCGTCACGATCTTCCGAGCCTTTAGGTTGTCCGGCACGTCGATGGAATAATACTCTGCCACGGCCTCCTCCCCCGCCCGCAGCGCCGCCACAACCAGCCACGTGGTCGCGACAATGAGCAAGACGTAGAGCCCCCCATCCAGAACAGTCCCCATCTCCGCAGAGAGATGGGGACGGACGACCGGACGAATGCCATACGCGAACAGGATGGGTACCAGGATCCGCAGGGGCTCCGGGAGCCGGCGGAGCAGGGCCCCGCGCAGCGGCAAGGAGTCGGAGGAGCGCCGCAGAATGCGACGGGCGCCCCAGGTGAATAGGGCATGCACCAGGAGGCCGAGCACGGTGGCTCCGATTAGGAGACCGAATGCCCACAACCCATTGCCCCCATTCGGAGCGTCCCCGAAGAACAGCGTCTCCATCGCCAAAAGGATCTGGACATAGACAGCGCGACGGGGTTCCGTCAGTCGTCAATGCGGGCGCCGTAGACCGTGATCCGGAGCGGCTCGTGGGTGTCGGCTCGCTGCTGTACGTAGAGGACGTGCTCAGTATTGTCGTAATACCACCCGCCGTCCCGCACGACCTCCTCACGAGACCCCTTTTGTGATAGGGATTGTCCGCTCGCACCGACGCGGGTCGGCGCAGCGGCGATCCGATGCACGTCGGCCTGAAGGGTGCGTGCGTCGGGCTGCCCGTCGTAGTGCCCATTTGCAGCCCCAATCGTCAGGCGGAGCGCCGGAGCCCCTGCCCCTCGCCGCCACGACTGTCGGAGGGACGTGAGCGCGTAGCGTCCCTGCCGGTAGCCTCGCGTCCGCCCGTCGTCCTGATAGAGTGAGAACGATGCGCTCCTCCCCGAGTCGGGATATATGGCGAGGCCGAGCGTGTCGGCCGGCTGGGCGCCAGTATGCGGAGCGACCGGTCGCGTGGGCAGAATAGACCCCGCCTTGACAAAGAGCGGAATCTCGTTGAGCGGGGCGTCGACGGTGATCGTTTGCCCGCCGTCGTATGCTTGATCACTCCACCAGTCGATCCACCTTCCCTCCGGAAGTCGGACCGTCTTCGAGCGCTTGCCCTCTTCCAGTACCGGCGCCACCAGAAGATTCGGCCCCAGCAGGTACGCGTCCGTGTAGTCATGCAGCTGCTCGTCGTCCGGGTCTGCAAAGAAGAGGGGACGAGCAATTGGGAGTCCGGTGCGGTGATTCGTCCAGGCCAAGGAGTAGAGATACGGCATCAACCGGTAGCGGAGATGCACGCTGGAGCGGACGATGCGCTCCACCTGACGGCCAAACCGCCAGGGCTCGGTCGGCAGATTGTCGACGCCGTGGACGCGCATGATGGGCGACAGAGCGCCGTGCTGCAGCCAGCGAGCATAGAGCTCCGGCTGCTTGGGTCCCCCCGTAAAGCCGCCGAGGTCCGAGCCGTAGTAGCCGAAGCCACTCAGCCCCATATTGAGGAGGAGCGACGGCTGGGCTTGCAGTCCGGTAAAGCTGCGCGCCACGTCGCCACTCCACAGCACAGTCCCAAAGCGCTGAATGCCGGCGTACCCCGACCGTGTGAGATTCACCATGCGCTGATTCGGCCGCCAGTCGTCCCATCGCTGATACAGGGTACGCGCCCAGAGAAAGTTGTAGAGGTTGTGGATCTCGGGCGTGGTCCCCAAGTGGTGCCGCATGTCTGCCGGATGCTTCTCCGGCTCGCCCAGGTCCGTCCAGAGGCCCGCCATCGTCTCGCCCATGAACGGCGGATACTGGCCCGCCCACCAGTCCTGCGCGGCCGGATCCGTAATGTCGAGCAGGGCCACGTCGCACCCATCCGGGCACGACCACCAGTCCTCCATCACGTACGGCTCGCCCGCCGGGGTCTGTCCCACGAAGCTGCTATCGAGAGCCGGCTCAAAGAGGCGCGACGGGCGCACGATGTAGGGCTCCGAGATGGCGATCGTCTGCACGCCCCGGGCCTTCAGGTCGCGCATCATCCGGAACGGCTCCGGAAAGGCCTCTCGGTTCCACCGCAGATCCCCCATGTGCTCGAACCAGTAGAGGTCGAGGATAAGCGCATCCACCGGAAACTCCTTTTGCCGAAGCGTATCGACGACGCTCCGGGCCGCATCCTCCGTCCGATAGCCGTATTTCGACTGCATGTAGCCGAGTGCCCACTTGGGCGGAAGCGGCTGCCGTCCCGTGAGGGTCGTGTACTGCTGGACCTGCTCCTTGATGGTCGGCGCCACGAGCACGAAGTAGCGGAGATGCCCCCCTCCCGCCTGGTACCGAAGCTGCGTCGAGTCGGCTTGCCCCACGTCGATTTGCGCCCGATAGGGGTTGTCGATAAAAAGGCCGTACCCGCCCGTCGTGGGCATGAACGGCACGTTCACCTTCATCGTCATCGGCGCCTCGTTATAGCCGTAGCGTTGCGTGTTCACGAGATCGAAGGCGTGGCCCGTTACGCCAAACACGGGGCGTTCGCCGGTCCCGTAGGCTCGCGTCTCCGCGTCCATTTCCATTCGGAGCGTGCGGCTCGTGTCCGTCCACGCGACGTTCATAGCGGCCTCCGAGAAGACGGTCTCCCCTGTTTCGTTGGCTACGCGGACGCGTAGGGGACGCTTCTCCACAATCACCGTGACCTTGCCCCCGCGGACGTAGAGGCCCTCCGCACTTTCGTGAACCGCGAACCGGAGATCGGTCCTTGGCTCCGCCACCACCGCCCGCGAGGTGTCGGGGGCGGATTCGCCTCGCCGCCAGTGCACCTTCACGATGGAAGGACGAACGAGCGTCAAGTGGAGATCGGCATTCTGGCCCTCCACAACGACCGTCGAGGCGTCCACCTGATGTTCAACGTAGTCGCCTGGACCGTCTGAAGCCCGCTGCGCGAAGCTGTCGCTGAGTGGCACGGCGAAGAGCAGGACGCCCAAAAACAGATGTCTAAAAAACACCATGCGTGTATTCATCATCGAATGCAGGACGTGGATCGAGTGAACGAATAACGTCGGTCGGCGAGCAGCGGGCAACGCGGCGTTTTTGCCGGACATTGAGAGGCTGATCGGTTTTTTTGCACCGCTGCGACGGATCGATAGATCCCCTAACCAGGAGTTGCTATTCTCGTGCTGTGCACTGACGTCGATGTGAGAGAACATTGGCAATCCATTGAGATGTCGGGCATTTACCGCCGCACCAGTCGGGTCGGACGACGATCGGAGGGCCGGAGCCGCCCACGGCGCGTCGTCCGCAGCTCTTCCACAGTCACGAACGAGCGAGGAGCCCGAGCTTCAATGAGATCGATCACGTGGGGAGCTTCTTTTCGCTCCACGACCGTGTTGAGAATGTCGACCGGTCCGTCCTGCCCTCGGCCGTCCACCTCCGTGACGGCGTACCCTTTTGCGCGAAGGGCCTGAGCCGTAGCCCCATTCGCATCGTCGGGCACGATGGCCCGCACGACGACAGTACCGAGCGCCAGCCCGTTTTCTGCAAGGATGCCTACGTACGTTCCAGCCGCAAACCCAGCCGCATATCCCAGAATGTGGTACGGCGATCCAAGGTGTTGAAGGGTGCTCCCCACCGCCACAACCCAAATGAGCACCTCTACAAATCCGACCAGCGCAGCAATTCCCCGTTGTCCCCGCACCGCTACGATCATCCGCACGGTGCCAAGGGAGACATCTATCAGACGAAGTGCAAATATGAGGAGTGGACCATAGGGAAGAGCGAAAAACGCATCCATGAGAGAAGAAAATGCTGTGGTGTGAGAGACGATGGAGACCGTTATTCATCAAGGGACACTCCCCGATCGGTGTAAAAAATTCACCGACCGGCCCTCGAACCGGCGTTCAATTTCGGCGTCTAACGGGGACCTCAGACTTTTCTAACGGACGCTCGTAACAACGTCCCACCAATCCTCCACTACGCTTTCCCTTTCCCGTTCCCTCCTCCCTGGAGGCCCTCATGCGTGTTTTCCTTGGGTTCCTTATCGCTCTTTCTCTAGTGCTCGTGCTGTCGCCGAACGCCTCGGCCCAGTACTTTGGACGAAATAAGGTCCAGTACGACCGTTTCAAATTCGACATCCTACCGACCCAGCACTTCGATCTCTACTTCTATCAAGAGACCGAGACGGCAGCGCAGGACGCGGCTCGAATGGCCGATCGCTGGTACGAGCGACACAGCACCGTCTTTGCCCATGACCTTACCGCCCGACGTCCGCTCATTTTCTACGCCAACTCCGCCGACTTCCAGCAAACCAACGTCATCAGTGGCTCGATTGGACAGGGCACGGGCGGTGTCACTGAGGGCCTGAAACAGCGGGTAGTGATGCCGTTCACGGGCATGTATAGTGAAACCGACCACGTCCTCGGGCACGAACTCGTGCATTCCTATCAGTACGACCTTGCCCTCTCAACGCCCAGCGGGATTCAGCTCCAGCGCCTTCCGCTGTGGCTCATCGAAGGCATGGCCGAATACCTATCGATCGGCTCCCACGACCCCCACACGGCCATGTGGGTGCGCGATGCGCTGGTGCGGGACGACCTGCCGACCATCGACGACTTGTCCACCGGACGCTACTTCCCGTACCGCTTTGGACACGCCTATATGGCGTACATTGGCGGCACCTACGGGGACGGCGCCGTGCCGGAGCTCTACAAGCTGGCGGGACGCGTGGGCCTGGAAGAAGGGATCCCTCTGGTCACCGGCATGACGCCCGACTCGCTCTCGCAGGACTGGATTCGCACCATCCGGGAGGCGTACGGCCCGCTCGTGGACAACCGCACGTCGCTACAGGACGCCGGGCGCCACGTTCTTTCAGCAGAGAAGGGCACCGGGGACGTCAACATTTCCCCGGCCCTGAGCCCCGACGGACGCTACGTGGCCTTCTTGTCTACGAAGGATCTCTTCTCGATCAACTTGTACGTGGCCGACGCCCGTTCCGGCGACATTGTACAGCGGCTTCGGTCCTCGACCCGAGATGCACACTTCGACGCCATTCGCTTCATCAACTCGGCGGGCACGTGGTCGCCCGACGGTCGCCGCTTTGCGTTCATCGCCTTCTCGAAAGGTGACAACGAACTTGCCATCTGGAACGTGGAAACGGGCAAAATTGAACGGCGGGTGGCCGTGGAAAACGTCCCTTCTCTCGCCCAGCCGGCCTGGTCGCCGGACGGGGAGTCGATCGCGTTCTCTGGCATGGACGGAGGCATCAGCGACCTGTACCTGATCCACCTCGAATCGGGACGTGTACGCCAGCTTACGAATGATCGCTACGGCGATCTCCAGCCGGCCTGGTCGCCAGACGGAACGACCCTCGCCTTCGTGTCGGATCGCAACCCAAACGGTACCGATTTTTCGACGCTTCAGTTTGGACATCCTCGGCTTGCCCTCATTGACGTGGAAACGGGGGCGATTGAGGCACTGCGGCCCTTCGCCCGCGGCCTCCAACACAACCCACAGTTCGCTCCCGATGGCCGCGGACTTTTCTTCATTAGCGACCACGATGGATTCAAAGACGTCCACCACCTCGACCTCGAGACGAAGGAAACAACGGCCATTACCCGCCTGCAAACCGGCGCCAGCAGCTTCACGCCTCTCTCCCCGGCGATGACAGTAGCCGCCCAAAGCGGCAGCATGATGTTCTCTGTGTTCTCAGACAATAGCTATACGGTCGTCGCCCTCGATGCGTCAGAGCTTTCGACTCGAATCCAGCGGCTCGCATCGCCGGTCCCGCCAGACTCGATCCTCTCCGAACGGTCTGCACTGCCGGCCATGCCGGACCCCGTTGAAACCGACTCTCTTGCCCCCGACACGACCGTCCAGGCGGAAGCGGGCCTCCTTCCTCCCTGGACCGGCGGCGGCCTTGTCGACGACGCCCTGGACCGTCCCACGGCAGGACTTCCCACAGAGCCGTACGGGGACATTCAACCGTACAGCCCTCGCCTTGAGCTAGACGCCGTTGCCCCTCCGTCGGTGGGCGTAGCAGTAGGAGGAGGATTCGGCACGCAATTGGGCGGAAGCGTCGGCTTCTACTTCAGCGACATGTTGGGCGAACATAACCTCTCCCTTTCCGTCCTCGCCAACGGTTCCTTCCAGGACATCGGCGGGCAAGTCACCTACATCAATCGAGCCCAACGTCTCAACTACGGCCTCCAGCTCGCCCACATCCCCATCCTCTCCCGAGGGGGATTCGTGTCTGTGCTCAGCAACGGAGCCCTTCAGGTGACTGAGGTCGAGCAACGCATTTTCATTGATCAGTTCAGTGTGTTGGGGGCCTATCCGCTCCAGAGCACCCGTCGCTTTGAGGTGCAAACCGGACTTTCGCGCTACGGCTTTTCGGAAGACTTCCGCATTTTCCAAGAGTCCGGGTTCGGCGGCTTCGTTGAAGTCAGCGAAGGCTCGATCCCGACCCGAGACCCGGTGTATCTCTCTCAGTCGTCGGCGGCGTACGTCGTCGATTTCTCAAACTTCGGCTTCACCTCTCCCATCCAGGGAGGACGGTACCGCCTGCAGGTGGGCTCCACCCTGGGCAGTGCCAATTATGCCACCGTGCTCGGTGACGTGCGGCGCTACTTCCGCTCCGGCCTCTTCACGTTTGCCGGACGCGCCGTACACATCGGCAATTACGGCGCCAGTGACAATGACCTGTTTTCGGAAGAGTATCTTGGGTACTCATACTCGCAGGCCTACGTGCGTGGCTACAGCTTCAACTCGTTTGATCCCGACGAGTGCTTTCTGACCTCTGCTCAAAGTACCTGCCCGGTGCTGGATCGGCTCATTGGCACGCGCGTCGCCACCGCAAGCGCCGAGGTCCGATTCCCCTTCCTGGGAACGGAGAGCTACGGCCTTTTTTCTTTTCCGTACCTCCCCACTGAGATTGCCGTGTTCGCCGATGCCGGTGTGGCGTGGACCGCCGAGGACGCACCAGCCCTCGTGTGGGACCGCGACACGGACCGCCGGGTACCGGTCGTTAGCACGGGCGTGAGCGCGCGCATGAATCTTTTTGGCGCCTTTATCCTGGAGGTGTTCTACGCAACTCCGTTCCAACGCCCCGAGAAGGGCGGATTCGTGGGCCTGAACCTCCTGCCGGGCTGGTGAGGCGGTCTTCCCCTCAAAGGTCTCAAGTGAATCTCTAATGGGGGACCGTTCTGATTCCGGATATTGCGTATTTCGTATGGCGTAGGACTGTACTCGGACGTTCAGATACGCAATACGGACTACGCAATAGGAAAGAAGACGCCTCCTTGTGACCATTCAATTCGATGGGCGAACCGCCTCTTCTACCGGCGTATCGCCGCCGTAAAGCTCAATCGTGCGGCCAATGGTGGCGTCGTTGTCCAGACAGGCCCGGACGGTAGCGGCCACGTCGGCCCGGGGAATGTCCGGACCGCCGTCCTGCGGCGTAAACGCAGTGGTCACTCGACCCGTGCCCTCCTCATCGGTAAGGGTAGTGGGTCGCAGAATTGTCGCCGCAAGAGCCGATCGTTCGAGGTAGTCGTCTGCACACCGCTTGGCTACGAGATAGGGCCGGAGCGGCTCGTAGCCGGCGTCTGGATTGGCCGCCCCCCGAGCACTCACCATGACGAAACGGTCAATGCCCTGCTCTTCACAGGCGTCTACGGCCCGCCGCGCCCCCCAGAGGTCGACCATAAGCGTCTTGTCCCAGCCGGTCCCCCCACCCGATCCCGCCGTAAAGACGACGGCCTCTGCTCCCTCTAGGGCAGGGGCAAAGGTTCCTTCGAGATCGCCAAGACGGGGGAGGCCTCCACGCTCTTGAATCTGTTCGAATTGCTCTTCGGAACGGACGACCCCAATAACCTCATGGCCTGCCTCATCCAGGAGGGGAAGAAGCCGACGCCCAATTCCGCCATTGGCACCGATGACTGCAACCTGCATAACGTCTTCTCTTCAAGATTCATTCGAAGGACGATAATGCCGGCTCTGGTTTTCGGTGGAACGACCTCCCACACACCCTGAGCCTTCTATCTTCCTAAACTGTCCTACCGAAGGAAAGCAGGTCGCGAAAAAAGATCAATGGCCTGTTGTCGACAACGCTCGGCCCGACTGAAAAGAATACCCGGGAGTTAGACCCGCCAGAAAGAAGTGCCCCCACATCTGAACGGGTCCCTCCCCTGGGAAGTGATTCGAAAAATGGGAGTCCAATACCAACGCAGTACTCCCGAGAAAAGGGACACGCTCAGAAAATGTCCAGCCCCCTCCCATCCCTAAAAAGACAATTTGTGTCCCAAAGCCGACATTGTCGCTTTAGATACACGATTCGTCGTAATAGGACAGCCGAAATGGACGCATAAATGCTTATTTTTAGGCTAAATAGTGAGTACTCAGAGTCCTTGACCTTACCGCGTTTCCACCCGCATCCCATCCGACAACTCATTGCCGGGATGCGTCACCACGGGCGTGCCCTCACGCAGGCCCCCAGTAATCTCCACCTGAAGCCCACTCCGGTGTCCGACCTCGACCGCACGACGCTCTGCGCGACCGTCTTGTATCACGAACACGGCCCATCCGCCATCGTGACGAAACAGGGCACTCTGTGGCACCTGCAACACATCGGCACCGGCCCAGAGCACGAAGCGCGCCACAACGCGGTAGCCCGTCCCGAGCCGCTGCCATTGCGGAGACGACTCGGTCGGATCGACGATCACCTCGACCCGCTGCTCCTCAACCCCCAGAGCTGAGACTTCGGTCTCGCCCTGTGGTGGCACTACACGGACGCGCCCCTCCACCGTCGTGTCTCCACCCCAGCGCACCAGCTCAACTGGCGTCCCTTCCGTGATACGCACGGCATCGGACGACAGCACGTCCACCGACACCTCCAGCGAATCAGGATTCCCTACGGTAAAGAGGGGCGTCCCCGCCTGCACGACGGTAGCACTCTCCTGATGAACCCGGAGGATGTGCCCCTCAACTGGAGCGCGAATCGCTCTCCGCGACGGCAGCGACTCTGGATCGGACGTCTCTGTGACAACTCGACTTCGAGCCGCGCGGAGCTCGCCGCGGGCCTGGGCCACGGTCTGCTGTGCGGCCTGATGATTGGCGTGCGCCTGCTGAGCCTCTACCCGCGCCTGATCGAGCTGCTGTTGAGAAGCGGTCCCTTGTTCGTGCAGCCGCTGGAGGCGCCGATACTCCTCCTCAGCGTACGTGAGCGCGGCCTTGGTCCCCGTTGCGTTCGCCTCTGCCCGTCGCAGGGCCGCTCGGGCCGACTCGACCTGTGCCTGAGCGGCCTCATAACTGCTGGCATCGAGCACGTTCGACGGGAGCGTGGCCAAATGCGCCAGCACGTCGCCCTTCCCAATCGTGTCGCCTGCAGCCCCCGGCACGCGCTTCAGGTACCCCGTGGTGGGCGCCGACACGAGGTACGGCTCGCGGAGCTGCGTCTGCCCCTCCTCTTCCACCGTCACGCGCAGGGAGTCTCGCACCGCACGCTCCACCGTAACCGCCGTCGCCGACGGCCAAAAGCCGTACACAAGCAGCCCAAGCAGAACCACAGTGCCAATACCGATCGCGACCGTCCGATTCCAAATCATGACTCCAACACGTCAAGTGAAACTTCGTAGCTTGTTCGCCTCTCGCCCTTCGCCTCTCGCCTCTCATCCCACGGCTATTCTCGCGTCTTCAGCACATCGATCAGATTGAGATTCCCCAGTCGCCGCCACACGACCAGTCCCGAAATGCCTCCGGCAACCAGTACCACCAGAGCAGAAAGGGCATAGGTACGCCGCGTCAACACCAGTGGGATGCGGAAAAGCTCCGTCTGCGCTCCTACCGCGGTGCCGTAACAGAGCCCGTATCCCAATACAAACCCGACCGGAATTGCTATGAGCGTAAGCAGGGCCAGCTCGCCCAGCAGCACGTATCCGATCTCGCCCTGTGAGAAGCCGAGAATGCGCAGGCTTGCCAGCTCGCGTGCTCGCTCAGAAAGCGCAATGCGGGCGGCATTGTAAATGACCCCGAACGCAATGGCCCCGGCAAAGAGCGCCATCACAAACGTGAAGGTGAGCACCGTTTCGCCCATGGTGTCGAGCAGCGACTGGATAGCGCGCCGCTGCAGCTGAACACTCGCCACGCGAGGACGTCCTGTGAGGGCCGAGATCGTTTCCTCCTCGTATCGGGGATCGAGGGCGAGGTACGCCCCGGAGAGGGCCGATCCTTCTCGCACCAGTCGGTTCAACGCATCGATCTGCATGTACGCCCCCACGCCCACAAACTGCTTCGTGCGGCCGGCCACTCGAATCTGTCGCGTCGAACGCGCGCCCTCCAGCACTTCCACCGTCAGCGTGTCTCCCCGTGTTACCTCCAGCACATCGGCAATGTAATTGGAAAGCACGACGCCCTCTGCCGCCAGATCGATCGGCTCTAAATCGTCGGTCAGCGGGCGACGGATCTCCGGGGTGGACGCAAGGCCCTCGATGCCGGTGCGATACTGTCGATGTTCGTGCTGGAACCGCACGGGCACACTCCGGAAAGGCTCCGCCTCTACCACTCCGCGGAGGCTGGTCAATTCATACAATGCCTCGTCGGACGTGGGGCTGGTGAAGGTGACCGTCAGATCCTGCCGCTGCGCGCGGTTGAACTGCACGTCGATCATGAAGTCGACCGCATCGGCAAAGAAGGTGCTCGTCATGAGAATGGCGATGGACGCCGCGATGCCGAGAACCGACAACAGTGCTTTGATGGGTCGTCGCTCCAGGTGGCGCAGGATCATCCGCGTCGGCTGGTCAAAGAGGTCCTTTAACCCCAGACGCTCCACGATCGTCTCCCGATAGGTGGCCGGCGGCTCGGGCTGCATGGCCTGTGCAGGGCGAAGCGAGACCGCCTGCCACACAGCGTACAGCGTACCGCCGAGTGCCGCAGCGGCCGTGACGCCCACAGAAATCGCAACTGTATCAATGCCGAGCGCATAGTGGAGCTCGGGAAATTTGTAGAACTCCAGGTACATCTGCGAGAGCAACTGCCCCATCCACGTTCCCAGTGCCACTCCCCCCACCGCTCCAATCGCTACGATCACGAGCACCATTCCTACGTAGTGCCCTCCCACGTCCCAGTCGCTATACCCGAACGCCTTGAGGGTGGCGATCACTTCCCGCTGGGTGCGAATGAGGCGACCAATTACCACGTTCAACAGAAAGGCCGCCACGGCGAGAAACGTGACCGGCATCACCGTGACGAGCTGCTCCAGCTGCTTAAGCTCTTCGGTCAGGTACCGATGCGACACCTGATCTTCGCGAAGGTACGCGTCGCGTCCGCCGTACGGGGCCAGCACCTGATCGATGCGGTCGAGCACATCCTGCGGGACAGCGCCGGCCGTAAACGAGAACGACACACTGTTGAACGCGCCCTCCATGTCGTAGGCTGCCCCCAGAGTCGAACGGGACATCCAGAGGACGCCGAACCGCTCGGGGGTGGGAAAGAAGCCCCCGGGCTGAATCTGATAGATGTACTCGGGCGAGAGGACGACGCCGACGATTGTGAGGGCGCGGTGGCGACCATTGATGATGGCTGTGACCTCATCGCCGGCCCCCAGGTCGTGCGCCTCCGCAAAGGCCTCACTCACGACCGTCTCCGTGCCCCGCCGTGGCAGCCGTCCCTGCCGCACGACGAGTTGGTTTAGCGTGGGCTGGCCCCGCTCGGGAAGAGACAGCAACTGGCCGGTAATCGGTTCATCGAAGGCCTCCACGTTAAGCCGAGCGTCGGCCACGACGCGCGTCTGTACCGTCGCCACCCCCTCCAGCCGCTGCAGACGACGCTCCACGCCGTTCGGCGCCCGCGTGAGCGCCGCAAACGCCTCCCCAAACCGCGCCTCCTCGTAGAATGACTGCTGCGACCGCGTGAGCGCATCCATCGTACCCAGCGCTGCGATGAACATGGCTACCCCGCTCACGATCACGACCGCGATAGCCAGGGCCTGTCCGCGCATCCCCCACAGGTCCCGCAGCAATTTCTTCCCGATTGCAGACACCGTTCGAATGTGGAATGTGGAGTTTGGAATGTGGAATTCCCCCTCGGCCGTCGATCTTCGCCTCTCGCCCTTCTCCCCTCGCCCAACGTAAAACGCGGAACGCCCTACCATGCAAGTTCCTTCGCCGACACCTGCTCCGCAATCTCCTCGACCTCACTCACCCGCCCGTCACTCAGATAAATCACCCGCTGTGCCATCTTCGACACCACCTGGTTGTGCGTTATGATCGCAGTGGTCGTCCCCAGTTCGTTGTTGATTTGCTGCAGCACGTCCAGCACGACGACGCCCGTCTCTGAATCGAGGGCCCCGGTCGGCTCGTCGCAGAGCAGCACCGACGGACGCTTGGCAACCGCCCGCGCAATGGCCACCCGCTGCTGCTGCCCACCGGACAACTCCGCCGGAAAGTGATCGGCCCGATCGGCGAGTCCCACGAGATCGAGCGCCGCGACCGGGTCCATCGGATCACGGGCAATCTCCGTAACAATGGCGACGTTTTCTTCGGCCGTGAGACTCGGGATTAGGTTGTAAAACTGAAAGATAAACCCGACGTGGAAGCGGCGATAGAGCGTGAGCTGCGTCTCTTCGGCCCGCGTCAGGTCCCAGCCGCGGTAGCGGACCGTCCCCTCCGTGGCGATATCCAGTCCCCCAATGATGTTGAGAAGAGTCGACTTCCCACTGCCGGAAGGGCCGAGCATGACGACCATCTCTCCGGCGTGCAGCTCCAGATCAATGCCGCGGAGGGCGTGTACCTGGGTCTCGCCCATCTCGTACACCTTCGTCACGCCCTCTGTCTCGAACACCACATCGCCTATTCCCACGGATCGAAGATCGACATCGAGGGCATCGGCCGATGTCGCACGTCCATCGAGTACGTCCTGAAGAGGATTTCGCATGGCAGTCAAAGATTGAACCTCAGCCGTTGGGAGACGCCGCCTGGTGTCATGCCCCGATCGACGGCGGCCCGCTCATCAGTCATCGAAAATAGCACCTCATTAGGGCGAGGCCGACGTGGTGCCTCGTCCGAGGGCTCGATCCAGGGCCGCCCGGGCGAGTGCATACTCGGCCTGAGCGGCAGCGAGACGGGCCCGCGCTCGACGACGGGCCTGCTCCGCATCGAGAAGGTCTGACACCACAGCCATTCCCTCTTCGTAGCGCGACTGCGCAGAACGATACGCCTCCTGAGCGCTCTGCACGCTCGTCTCCGCCGCTCGTACCGCTTCGCGTGCCTGGCGCACGTTCTGCACCTGTGTTCGCACCTCCACAGTGACAGCCTGCCGCCGATCCTGCAACTCGTACCGCGCCGCCAGCCGTTGTGCCCGGGCCCGATCGGCGGCCGCGTCCGTCTGCCCCCCCACCGACAGCCGCCACGAGAGCGAAACGCCCGCCTCCCACGAGCCCTCAAACTGATCTTCCGGCGGAAAAAGCTGTTCGTTGGGCCGAGCGTAGAGATAGGACCCAAACAACGAGATCTGGGGATACCACCCGGACTGCGCCACGTCCACCTCGGCGTCGCGCGCCGTCACGGTCTGGCGAAGTGCCTCCAGATCCCCTCTGTGCTCACGGGCCCGCGCCACAAGCCTCGACGCGTCTGGCAGTGCTGGCGCGTCGATCGTCACCGTATCCGCCAGCGCTACCGGAGCATCAAGAGGGCGACGCAGCTTGTCGTTGAGCTGGCGACGAGCGGTCTGCACGTCATTCTGCGCCTGAATCTGCTCCAGACGCACCTGATCGCGTCGGGCCTTTACGCGTAGCACGTCGGTCTCCGTGGCCATTCCCTCGGCCTGACGATTCTGCACGTCTGTCAGGCGGCGCTCAATCTGACGGAGAGCATCGGACGCCGCCGCCTCCCGAGCCTGAGCCTCGTACAGCCGCCAGTAGGCCGCCCGCGTCTCGTAGGCAACTGTCGTTCGGGTGGCGTCCACTTGGGCCCGAGCCGCTCGCGTCTGGGCCTGCGCTGCCTCCAGCTGGTTGGGGATGCGGAAGCCGGTAAAGAGGGGCTGCTCCACCCGGGCCTGCGCCGCGTACCGGTTCAGGATGGCCGGAGCAAACGTGACGCGTTCTCCCCCACTCCCCGGCAGCGTGGGAAGATCAACCGTGTAGTCGACGTTTTCACTGAGGCGTCGATAGCGGGCCTGGCCTTCTATCACCGGAAACCACTCGCTCCGGGCCTCCCGAACCGACGCCGCGGCCGCTGTGCGCTGCTGCCGAGCCGCCTGAACCCGAGGATGTTCGGTCAGTGCGCGTTGCACCGCAGCATCGGCCGTCAACGTATCGACCCGACCCGTGGGCTGTGCCCCTGCCCTGAACACGCCCCCCACCATCCAAAAGGCAAGCCCCAGTGCAGCAATTCGGCAAAGTGGAAAACGACCAGACATGAACACCTCTTTCGATGTCGAAATGTAACATCGATGATACGACTGGACGCGAGAAGCATCAACCGTCTAATGTCCCGTCGGCCGCCACGCCCCGATAGAGCACGTCGAGCACGTCGTCGGCGGAGTTAGCAAAATCGACGCTGTCGGGATCGAGGAGCCACTGAAGAAGCAGCCCGTCGATGGCCCCAATGAGCACGGACGGCGCGATCTTGGGGAGGTCGTCGGGAACGTCCCCCCGAGCCTGTGCCTCCTCGAGTAACTCTCGAAGAAGGGCCCGGTACTCGGCATAGGCTTCGGCAAAATTAATTTCGAACCGGTCCGGATCTCGCATCCCGGCCACCCAGATGTCGAGTAGCACTTGCGCCCGGTCCTCCTTCCCTCCCACGATGTCCACAAAATCGTGCAACAGCGCCCGGATCTTGCCCAACGGCGAACGGTCACTCTCCAGAACCTGCGCCTGTCGGACCTCCATCTCTTCAAAAAGCCCCTGATGTACGGCTCCGAGCAGTTCCTCCTTCCGATCAAAGTAGGTGTAAATCGTCCCTTTGCTAACCCCTGCCTCTTCAGCTATATCCTCCACAACGGTCTCCTGATACCCCTTTCGGGCAAAGACGCGCATGGCGGCGTCTCGGATTTGAGAACGACGTTCGGGGGAGGAATTCATTTTGCATTTTGACTGACTAGTCAGTCGCCTCACTCCCGCAACTTTTTTTCTCCCTAACAAGTTTGCCGGCAAAAGTGATTATTCGATGAACTGAACGTACCGCGCTCCATGAATTTTCGAAACGGAGGGAGACGCCTCCGGTACAGACGCCCCGGTCGCCCCGCAACGGAGAGTCTTTTTCCGTGAACCGCCTCGCTCTCCCCCCCACCGCTGCCCCTTCTCCATGCCCGGCCTTACGGTCTTCGGCCACATCGCTATTCTCGTAGGGAGCCTGTTCCTCGGGCTTCACTACGCCCTGATCCAGTGCACCCAGCCGTTTTTCGGTGATCTCGCGATTGGTCTCCTAGGGGGGTGCACGGTGGCCGGCTACGCGCTCATCAAAGCCCCGCGCAACGTCCTCACCCGCTTCCTCGTCCGCACGGCGTTCATCTGGACGGGTCTTGCCTTCCTCGCAGGTCTTGCCTTCATCGGTCAGGCCCTGCTGGAACTCGTCGGATTTCTCATCGGCGACGGCACCGTATGGCTCTCGGCAGGTCTGCTCGGCGCGGTGGGATACTACCACGCCAAACACCCAAAGGCTTGTTATCGCCGCGTCGAAGGTGACTACGACCATTCGCTGCGCCTGCTTCAACTAACCGACCTCCACGTCGGCGACATCTGGTCGAAGGCCGATCTCGCGCGCATCGTGCGCAAGGCCAGACACTACCGTCCCGATTGCGTCGTCATCACGGGCGACCTGCTCGACGGCATGGAACCGGTGGACGCCAGCCTCGTGGCCCCCCTCCGGACGTTCGACGTGCCGGTATACTTCGTTTCGGGCAACCACGACAGCTACACGGAGCGTGAGGAGTTGCTCGACGCTCTTCAACACATTGGCGTGACGCCGCTGGAGGGCGCATTGAAAAAAACGGACACCGCGAGCTTCCTCGGCATTGGGTACCGCACGACGACTGAGGAGAGCACGTCGCTCGTGGAGACGTTTCAGAATGCCCGCCGCCCACGTGTCGTGTTAAAACACAAGCCGGACCAGATCGACACTTTGCTCGACGCCGATCCCGACGCAATCCTCTGCGGTCACGTCCACAACGGACAGATCTGGCCCCTGGGGTACCTCGGCCACATCGAGTTTCCTGAGGTAACGGGCTCACACTGGTACAATCGCACGCTACTACACATCAGCCAGGGCTCAGCCACGTGGGGCCCCCCGTTTCGGCTCGGCACCCGAAGCGAGTTCACCGTCATCGACTTCATTCCAGGATGAGATTGCACACTCCTTCGGCGACAGAACATACCAGAGGAGGTGCGAGAGCAGTCCCCAGCTGTTTCGGTCGCAGGACCGACAGGGCTGAGCCTGTTGAAAGAACTGATTCCAATGGGCGCGAAGGCGTTCAATCTTGACGCAGAGTGAATAGTCGGCGTCGTAGAGGGTGAGATCAAGCGAGGGGGAGCCGTTCACTTCCATCACGTGAAAGTCGCCGTCTTTCAGTGCCTCCAACGACTGTGCCTTCACGTCAAAGCGGCCAAACCGCAGATCAATCTGATCGGCGGCCTCTTGACACGCCTCTCGGAGCGCCGGCGTCACCTCGTCGGTGATGTCCCGAAAGGAGCTGCCGGCCTGTACATCCGCCGCCGTTTGCAGGGGAACCCGACAGCCGTCATCCGGCACCCACGCCCCATCGTCAATCAGATCGGCCTGGTCCGTTCCGTACTCGTCGCGCACAAGCGCGTTAAGGGTACGCGTCCCGTCGCCCCACACGGCGCGAAGCGTGATTTCCGTGAGGCCGTAGATTTTGACACGGGACCCGACGCGAAGGACGTTGATGCCGTATTCCTTCGGCGCGTCCACGTAGGGTTGCAAAATCATCGGTTCCTCCGCCGATATCTTCTGCAGCTCCCTCCGATTGGGGACCTTCCGTACTCCTCGGCTGTGCGCTCCAAAAAGCGGTTTCAACACGAGCGGAAACGCATGCGCATCCGCAAACTCAGAAATCGACGCGGGATCGGTGGTCGCATCGATCATGAGGCTGGGAAGGTACGGCGGCGCGTCCCCGTACCGCGTGTGCTTCGGAGCAATTGGGAGTCCCCCGAGCTCAAGGCAGGGATTGGCGTCCAGAAATGGACGAAGCGGCAACTCGCAGCCGACGAACCGGCGTGCAAACCACGGAAGGAGATAGAGGTGACTGAGAATGAGGTGCACCTTCTGCATGGGGAATCGGGCACCTTTGACTGTCTCCCTGAAGGATTGTATAAGATCCGCCATGAAGAAGGACGTTATCGGGAACGTAAAGATTTAACTCTCAAAACACACCCTTTCCTTCTGCAAAAACAATGTATTGATTTGAAAAACAAGCCCTCCCTTAACACAAATTTCTCACGACCAGGTTTTCTACGGATTCTTCGGGGAGCGAGACATCACCTCTCGTGTTTGCAGGTCCATCCGGTCCCCCGGGTAAAGAAGGAAAAACTTCTCGTCCCTCGGCGCTTCTTCCGTCCAACGCTGCGCGTCGTAGACAGCAATTTTGCTTTTCCCCATCACGCGCAGGGTATCTCCATGCACGATTGCAGCCGTCCCCTCATCAATGCCGAGCCCCAGAAGATGCGGTCGCGCTTCGACTACGGAAATGAGGTCGTATTCTCGACCGCGTGCAAACACGTGCTGATCAATGGCGGCGTTCGGCAAATACCCGAAGCCATCTGTATACTTCCCTACGACGATCGTCTTCGTCTTCGGGTCGCCACGAATGAGGAATGAGCCTTGAATGCTTGCCCCAGCGGAACTGCCCCCAATGACGCCGCCTCGCTCCAATACGTCCCGGAATGCCGCTTCTGTCTGCGTTCCAGCGTAGGCCTCCACGAGTCGCCACTGTCGTCCCCCTGTAAACCACACTGCATCGGCGTCGCGCAGGGGAGCGACGAATGCCTCCGTGTCGGCCGTCTCTCGATCACGGGTGTGGAGATACGTGCGATTGGCCGTTGGGACACGCGCTCGTCGGAAAAGGCGACGACACCAGCCGCTCCATTTGCCGTGTGGGTGGGCGGTAGGCACACACACAACATCTGCATCATCCCCGCCGGCCAACTCGACGAAATGGCGTTGGATGGCTTTGGTCGAGCCACCGCCCACAATTACCAGAGTGCCCCTGGAAACCGTGTGGCGTACCGCGCCCGTCTTGGTCGACTTGGGATCCTGTGCAAATGCCCCAGGACCCACACCCATTAGAATACACAACATAAGAACTGCTCCCCATCCCCCGTTGAGCAATCGCATCCCTCCTCCCTGCGCGCAGCGACGATTCGTTTTTTGCTCCGGAGATACAACCGAAGACATACACTCAGTCACAGTTATTCAGAGAGGATCCCCGCAAGGGGGAATGCGCGCCCCGATCATACGCGACGCTTTTCCTTACGCTCCGCTGTTCGAAGGTATCCGACAGGCCGCCGGACTGGTCCTCTACGGATCTCGTTCCAAAGAGCACCTGTACGGCCTCCAGAAGGGGTCCTTCTGAACGAGACATTCTGTGCATGCCCCTATCGTCGCCTCGGATCTACTTTTTGCCGTCCCCCTCCTGTTCCTATGCTTCGCCGTATTGCATGCCTTGGATTTCTTCTCCTCCTGCTCGCTCCCTCTGTCCGGGGACAGTCCACAGCCCCCAGCGCCACGACCGCACTGGTGGGCCCTACGGTCCTCAACCCCGCCGACTCGACGGTGATCGAGGACGCAACGATTGTGATGAACGGCCCCACCATCACCGCCCTTGGTCCCTCAGATGAGATAAACGTTCCGTCGGAGGCGACCGTCCGCGCCCTTCCCGACAAATATGTGATCCCGGGCCTCATTGATGGGCACGTGCACTTCTTTCAGAGCGGCGGCCTTTACACCCGTCCCGACATTCTTGACCTGCGGAGCAAGCGCCCGTACTCCACCGAGTTGCGCCGGATCAAGCAGCGCCTGCCGGATACGTTCCGTCGCTATCTGCGGAGCGGCGTTACCGGGGTCGTGGACGTCGGCGGTCCAATGTGGAACCTCCAGGTCCGCGCCCGGGCCGACACAACGGCCATGGCCCCCTCAGTCGTAACGGCGGGCCCGCTCATCTCCAGCGTCTCACGCCCCCGCCTAGACACAGGAGATCCTCCAATCCTGAAGATCACCTCGCCTCAGGCGGCCCGAGCCGAGGTCCAGGAGCAAGTAGAAGCCGGCGTTGACCTCATCAAAATCTGGTACATCACGACGGGTGGATCCCCCGCAGACTATCGTCCTGTCGTAGAGGCGACGGTCGATGAAGCACATGCCGCAAACAAACGGGTAGCGGTGCACGCAACCGAACTCGAAACTGCGCGCGCCGCCATCGAAGCTGGAGCCGACATCCTGGTCCATAGCGTGTTCAACAAGCCGGTGGACGACACTTTTGTCCAACTGCTCCAAGAAAACGACGTCCTCTACATCCCAACCCTCATGGTACAGGAGCGCTATCGGGAAACGTTTGCCCAGCAATTGGACTTGACCCTTCCAGAGCATCGCATCGGGCAGAAGGACGTGATCCGCTCGCTGACCGAGTTGCGCACGTTGCCCGACTCGCTCGTCCCTCGCGGCCTTCGCCAACGCATTGCCTCCGCTCCGTCCCTCCCGGCGGATACCACGGCCCTACGAAACCTGAAGCGCCTGCATGACGCGGGGGTCGCCATTGCCGCAGGAACCGACGCCGGAAACATCGGCACCCCGCACGGCCCGGCCCTCTTCCGGGAGTTTGCCCTGATGCAGGCGGCCGGCCTCACCCCGCGCGAAATCCTGACGACGGCCACCGCCGGTGGGGCCCGCCTCATGGATCGCTCCGACGATCTAGGACAGCTGGAGGCCGGACGGCAGGCCGACCTTGTGGTCCTCAACAAAAACCCTCTGAACGACATCACCCATACCCGGTCCATCCATCGGGTGGTAAAGAGGGGACGCATCTTTGCTCCGGACTCGCTCGTGCCCCGCACGCCCGAGGAGGTCGTCCTCCAGGCCCACAACGCCTACAACACGCACGACGCCACGGCCTTCCTTGATGCCTTCGCCCCAAACTTGAAGGTCTACGAACATCCGAACACCCTGGTGACGACGGGACTCGACACCATTGCGGCCCAGTATCGTCCGCTTCTTGAAAACGCCACAACACTCCACTCTCAATTTCACTACCATACGACGGTTGGCAATACCGTGATGGCACACGAGTCCATTTACGGCCTCCCGGATCGGGACCGCCCCTTGTCTCAGGTCTTTCTCTACCAGGTAACGAATGGGGCCATCGACCGGGCCTGGATTCTTCAAAAGTGAGTATGTGGATTGAGGGCATGGATGTTTGGCCGGTATGAGCGTGGGCGGGGGATTGAACTCAACGGCAAAAATAGAGCATCCAGATGGCAAAAGGCCCGTACACGCACATACGCCTCGTGCCCCTCTTGAACGGTCGAGGGCTCGCTCCTACTGCACCTCACCTTCGCTTCCAACAATCCTCACTGCTGTTTCCGTGAACGTCTACGCTGTCATCATCCTCGTGGCCCTGCTGGCCGAATACGCCCTGAATATTGTCTCGGACCTTCTCAATCTCCGTCACCTGAAGCCGGAGTTGCCGAAGGAGTTCACCGACACCTTCGACGAGGAGGAGTACGAGCGTGCCCAAACGTATACCCGGACCCGGACTCGCTTCGGACTTCTCTCTTCAACATTCGGGCTCGTCGTCCTTCTTGGCTTTTGGTTTGCGGGCGGCTTCGAGTGGCTCGACACCCTCGTTCGAGGATGGAACTTCGGGCCCATCGTGACAGGCCTTTTGTACATTGGTCTTCTGATTTTCGGTCGGAGCGCCCTCTCTCTTCCGTTCTCGATCTACTCGACGTTCGTGATCGAGGAACGCTTTGGCTTTAACGAAACAACGCCAAAAACCTTCGTGGTGGACCTCCTCAAAAGCCTCGCCCTCGGGGTAGCGATCGGAGGCCCGCTGCTGGCCGCCATCCTGTGGTTCTTCCAGTCTACCGGCCCATATGGTTGGGTCTATGCCTGGATCGTGGTGACAGCTGTGATGCTGCTCCTCCAGTTCCTGGCGCCTCGGTACCTGATGCCCCTCTTCAACGACTTTGAGCCTCTAGAGGAGGGAGAGCTCCGCAACTCTATCTTCTCCTACGCCGATTCGGTTGACTTCCCCGTGAACGAGGTCTATGTCATGGACGGCTCGCGGCGCTCGAACAAGGCCAATGCCTTCTTCACCGGCTTCGGATCGAACCGGCGCATCGTGCTCTTCGACACGCTCGTCGAACAGTTGGAAGTGGACGAGCTACTCACGGTCGTTGCGCACGAGATGGGGCACTACAAGCTGCATCATATTCCGCAGCGGATCGCTATCAGCGTGATTCAGACCGGGGTCCTCTTCCTCCTGTTGTCCGTCTTTCTACAGGTCGAGGGGCTTTTCCAGGCCTTCTACGTCGACCAGCCGGCCGTGTACACTGGTCTCCTCTTCTTTGGTCTGCTGTACTCCCCCGTCGATCTGCTGCTCTCCCTCCCGCTGAACGCCTGGTCGCGCCACCACGAGTTCCAGGCCGATCGCTTTGCGGTCACCACCACCGACCGGGGCGAAACGCTCATCAGCGGCCTCAAACGTCTTGCCCAAACCAACCTCTCCAACCTCACGCCCCATCCGCTCACCGTCATGCTCGACTACTCGCACCCGCCCCTCTTGGAGCGAATTGCCTCCATCCGAAAGAAAGCAACCTCCGGATGAGGATCGGTTCTCACCAATTCTGCTCTTTATCCTCTGTGGGCCGTCACTTAGACTAGAGTGTAGCGTCGCTCCCGAAATTCGTCCCTCCGATATGATCGGTCTTCCCCTCCTGCTCCGTTTCCCTCTCCTTCAGCGCAGTGCTGCGTTTGCTGCCGATGCTCCTCTTGGTACCGGTCTCGAATGGATGACGGTGGGCGCCCTTCTGCTGCCCGCCCTTTTGATTGTGCTGCTCGTCTATCTGGGCGAATCGAACACGGTGTAGCGTTCGCCTTAGCCTTCCTTCTGCCTGCTCGCTCGTGCGCACACGATTGTATTCTATGTCCGACGACCTTCGCCTTTTTGCTCCCTCCGAAAGTGCCGAATTCGGACGGGCTGTTGCATCTGCCCTTGGCACCGAACTCGACGCTCATTACGAAAAGACGTTCTCTGACGGCGAACACGAAATTCGGTCGGAGGTGAACGTCCGCGGGCGAGACGTCTTCGTCGTCCAGTCGCTCTACGCGGAGCCTGGCCTCAGCGTCAACGACAAGCTGTGCCGCCTGCTCTTCTTTCTCGGCTCCCTCCGCGACGCCGCAGCGGAGCGGGTCACGGCCGTGGTGCCATTCCTCTGTTACCAGCGCAAGGACCGGAAAAGCAAACCCCGCGGCTCTGTCACCACCCGTTACCTCGGCAGCCTCTTCAACGCTGTGGGCGTGGATCGGGTACTGGCAATGGACGTGCACAACCTCGCCGTCTTCCAGAACTCCTTCCACACCGTGGCGGAGCATCTAGAGGCGCGCCCTCTTTTCGTACAAGAAATTGCCCATCAACTCGAGGACCAGGACGTGGTCGTCGTGTCCCCGGACGAGGGAGGCGTTAAACGCGCCGGCAAGTTTGCCCGGGGCCTCGGAGCCATGCTTGGACGGGAAGTGCCCACCGCCTTCGTCGAGAAGATGCGAATCGATGAAGCCGAGAAAGTGACCGGCGGGCGGCTCGTTGGCCCGGTAAATGGGCGGGTGGCCGTCATCGTCGACGACCTCATCAGCACGGCCGGCACCATTACGCAGGCCGCTGCCGCCTGCGCCGACGGAGGCGCGCGTGCGGTCGTCGCGTCTGCCACCCACGGGCTCTTTTCCGGCGAAGCTCCCGCCCGTCTGGCCTCAGCGCCCCTCGACAGCCTGTTCGTAACCAACACCGTGGCGCCATTTCGACTGAAAGGCACAGCGGCCGCACAAAAGCTGAACGTGTGCGACGCCGCCCCTCGATTCGCCGACGCCATTCGTGCCATCCACACCGAGGCCTCCGTAAGCGCCCTGAACGAAGTGAGGAAGTAGTCTTGGACTGCGCCCTGAACGAAGTGAGGAAGTACTTTCAGAGTGCGCCCTGAACGACGAACTCGATGTCTATGCCCCGCCAAGACAGAAGTAAACAGCATCGGGGCCTTCGTGCCGAACCGCAGTCTTGCTGCCCGGCTCATTCTCCTTCCCCCGACGAAAGAGGCACCACAATTGTAGCACATGTCCCCTTGCCGGGGGCAGAGTCAATTGTCAGCTGTCCCCCCACGAGATCCAAGCGCTCCCGGACACTGAACAGTCCGTAATGAGCCTCGGGATCCTCGTTCTCCGTCAAGCAGGATGGATCAAACCCAACCCCCTCATCCTGAACCTCAATCGTGAGCTGGTCCTCCTGTTGGGCTCGGAGAAACGCTCGATCCACCTCCGCGTGCTTGACGACGTTGAACACCAGCTCCCGGGCAGAGCGAAAAAGCAGAGGGCGGAGATCCTCTTCGGTCACCCTCACGTCTTCCGACACGTCCATCTCCAGCCGAAAATTGTGCGTCTTCTCCACATGGGTGGAAAGCCAGTCGAGGGCTGCCGACAGGCCTTCCTCTTGCAGAACCGGCGGACTCAACTCAACCGTAAGCGATCGGGTGGTTTCGGTCGCATCGTCCAGTAGGTCCAAAATGCGTTTTACAGCCGTGGGAGGTGTTTCCTCCATATCCTCGGCCAACGAATCGGCCCAGATCCGTGCCCCATGAATCAACTGCTGAAGATGATCGTGGAGAACCTGGGAGATGCGGGTGCGCTCACGCTGCTCGGCCGTCGTAAGGGCAAGAGCGAGTTCCCGCACCTGCTCGGTACGAGCGGCCACTCGCTCTTCCAGCGTCTCGTTTGCGGTCTGGAGGGCTTCCTGACTCTCGCGCAGGTGCTCATTTGTCGTTTTCAGATTCTGCATTAGATCGCGCACCTCGTACTGTCGTCGACGGGCCCTGAGGGCCGACCGGACCACTGTGGTGAACGTCACCTCGTGGACCGGGCGCTCGAGAATGGTGATGTTGCTGGATGTCGCGGGCCCGAAGAGATCGAGCCGGTTGAGACGCTCAATGGCCGCCGGCTCCCCACTGGTGAGGATGACGATGGGGAGGTTCGACCACGGCTCGCGCTGGGCCATGGCCGTTGACAAGAGTCGAACTGCTTCTTCCGTGATGGCGTCCTCATCGGCAATGATGGCGCCGGCCCCGTCCTGCAACTCGTCGGTGAGCGGCGACAGCCTCGTGAACGTCTCTACGGGCACCTCAGCTGCCTCTAGGACAGCCGCAAGGGATGCGGCCCGATCATCGGTCGAGGAAAGAAGGAAAATGCGTTCGTGAGTGGACGCTTCGGCTGACACGTGGGAAACCATGATGATAAAAGCCCAGACCGGACGAAAAACACGTTTCCCCCTCTGGTCGAGACACGAACCAAATTGGAGGAATTGAGAAGTAGGGGGAGCACAGAGACCTCCTATGATCGTCTCTCCTCCCTTCTCCCCCTGGGCTCTTTCAGCGCATTGTATTGTCAGCGTTTGGCCCCAATCCTTCCATTTCCCACCCGTTGACCTCCTTTCCCCTTCTCTCGTCTCGTCGGGCTCCAGTTGCTACACGGCGCGAAGACGAACGAGGATGTGATTTTCCTGCTGTCCGAGATGATTCCGAGCGGAGGCCCGGTACCATCGCCATCGGTTGTTTCCCGTGCGTAGACGGAGGAGCCACTGTGCTCGCTGCTTGCCCCGACACACGATGTGGGCAAGATCGCGCATGACGCGCCGCATGTTGCGCTTGTGAACGTGAGAGAAGAAGCACTCATCAATCCGGTCGTCGGGCGCGTATTCGAGCGCCGCTCGGGCCGCCCGCGTGAGAGATTGAATGTTTCCGTCTCGATCGAGGGTCAGAACGGGAATATGCGGCAGAACACCATCTTGGAAGCGCTTCCGACTCTCGTCAAACAAAGAAGACTGCGTGGAGGCAGCGGGCAGGGTGGGTGCGGACTGCATGGGCACGAAACCGGATTGGTGAAAGAGACGGAAAAAAGCCCTGAACGAACGCGATACCGAGCGGCACTTTTACTGCGAGTCGTTCAGAGGAGCCGTACGTTTAGAGACGTGAAGACGATCCCGAACGGGCTCGTTAGGGTTCGTAGTATAAGCACCGCGTCCGGATCGGTCAACCCTCTCTTTGGTCCTTCGCCTAACCTACCTTTGGCTCAGGTATAAGATCGGTTTTCGATCATTGTGTCGAACGCAAAGCGGACTCCTCCGAGAGTTGTTGAGAGACGGAGTCCCTCCCACTGGTTTCCCTCTTAGAACAAAGGGCCTCGGAATCCGCCAGACGAAAATCAGGAGCCCGGTTTTCCGCCTAGCCCTCTCCGGCCGGCGGACACCCTCACAATTCTACAAGAGGACAGGCGCCACACCAAGGCAAAGTGTGCCTGTTGCAAGGCCCCGGCCGTATTCGGTCCGATCGCACGCTGTTTTCAAACCGTCGGCCCGACGCCGAAAGAAGGGGAATTCCCAAACGGGCTCTTGTCGTTGGATCCGCGTGTGAACATGTGTTTCCCGTACCCATTTTCTCCATTGGACTTCTGTCCATGGCGCCTCGCCTTCTTGCCCCCTGTGCCTTAGGCCCAGTCCTCAACACACGGAGAACACCGGAACCAGGCGTCACAGACATCGGCGAACACCTCGGGCCTCGTTGTCCAGAGCCCCCCCTCCCCTCTCTCTTCCCTTCACTCACGTCTTCGCCCCCCACGTATGCTATCCGCCGACACCCTCGCGCAGCAGCTCAACGGACTCGTTCACCTTGCGACCCAACGAGCCCCCAATGGTATCGACCTCACGGTCGACTCGATCTACCGCACCACGGGCCCCGGACAGCTCGACTTTGGCGGCGATGAGTTTGATGCGGCTCCTCGTGAACCCCTAACCCCAGTACTCGACGCTCCCGAAGACGACTATGCCTGGTGGACGCTCGAAGAGGGGGCGTACATCGTTCGGTACAACGAATCCCTGACGTTGCACGACGAGCAAAAGGCACGGATCTCTCCTCTGGAGCGGACGCTGCACGCAGGCGCCCATCACGGCACGTTCGTTCTCGACGACGGACGGAACCCACTCGAAACGCTTCTGATCGTCAGCCGCATGGGCTGCCGCCTGAAGGAAAACTGCCGTCTGTCCCGGCTGACCGTTCGGGAATAACTCGCCCTCTGATCCCAGTTGTGCGAAAACAATTGTCCCGCCCCAATCGAGGCCATTCCCGAATGCCATCGGGGCCTTCTTGCTTTGTCAACGGTCCCGAAAGAGCTCACCGGCATTTCGTTACGCCGTCCCCTCCCTCGGGATCAGTTCCGGATGGGCCCGGCAGTACGTAACCACACAATCCGTCAAGGCGTCGAAGAGATCGTCCTTCAGATAGGGCGCCTCATGGTCGGCCAGACGCTGCACGGCTGCACGGGCCTCCCTTCTCTGCTGTCGCGACAAGCAATCGGCCGTACAGAGATGGCGTTCCAGAAAAGCCCGCTGCTTCTCGTGGATCTCGCTCCAATTGGCATTGCCGTTGCGGTGCGCCTCATCTCGAAGATTCCCCACGGCCCGTCGCAACTCCCCCTGGACTGTATCGGCCCGTCCACTATCGGGCACTAGGTGGGTCCAGAGCCACTCATACACGTCCGCCTCCAGATCGACCCGTGCATACCCGGCCGCGCGCCCAGTCGTTGCCGACTCGGTCTCTGCCTCCTGGGCCTGTACGGCGGACGGGACCGGCTCCTCCGTCCACTGGCAGAATGCCTTCGCATCCCACCGGAGTCCGTTCTCGCGGGCCGTCTCCGTCATCGGAGCTCCGTGATCGAGCAAGACCTGTGCGACCGGCCGTGGATCCTCGAACGTGTTCGTAAATGCCACTGCAAGCGGGGTCAGACCGCTCTCGTTCACAACCTGCACGCGTGCCCCCGCCTCCAGCAGCCGCGACGCCGCCTCGGCCCGATTCCTCTCTGCTGCCCTGTGGAGGGCCGTATGGCCCCCTCCCGTCTCGGGCACGTAGTTGACGTCCGCCCCGGCCCCCAGCAGCCAGTCAATCATCTCGAGAACCCCCAGCGACGCCGCAACGGACAAGGGCGTATCCCCGAGGTCGTTGTGGGCATGAACCCCCACCCTCGACACGATCTCGCGCGCCTCGGCGAGTGACCTGTCCTGCCCGTCGTAGCCCAGTGCACAATGATAGTCCCAGGGAAGCTCGTCCGGCATTTCTATCGTAGACCTGTGTCTATCATAGCAAAAACGCCCCTCTCGAATGACGGACTCAAGCCACGGGTTTCCGGACACTCTCGTGCTCCATTGCCCCCACCTAAGTCCGATCAAAATTTCGACGGACGCCGACGATTGACCGCTGAAATCCGGAACATCCCCCCGGTCCTACGGTGGCATATTCGTCCATTCGTCCTCTTCCTCCGAGCCCCTCCTTTGCTGATGGCCCTTGCCCGCGAAGACGTGGTGGATGCCCTTCGTAAGATCGTGCATCCGGACCGCGAGAAGGACATCATTCGACTCGACATGGTGAAGGACCTGTCGATTGACGGGAATCGTGTGTCCTTCACGATCGTAATCAAAGAACCTCGTTCCTCCTTCGCCCAGCAGGTGGAGGAAGCCTGTGAACGCGTGCTACACGAAGAGGTGAGCCGCGACCTCGACGTAGACGTGGAGCTCGACAACGAGATGATCCCTCTCGGCGACGACCTCACGGTCGGCGATCAGAGCGGAGAGAAGCAACAGACGAGCGGCGAGGACGGCGTCCAGAACACGATTGCCGTGGCGAGTGGGAAGGGGGGAGTGGGCAAGAGCACTGTGGCCGTCAACCTGGCCATGGCGCTCTCGGATCAGGGCTACAGTGTCGCCCTCGTCGATACAGACATCTACGGCCCCTCGGTCCCGAAGATGATGGGCATGGAAGGCGAAAAGCCCCGTGTGAATGACGAGCGGAAGATCGAGCCCCTGGAAAAGCACGGCATCAAGCTTCTGTCCATGGGCTTCATGGTCGATCCCGACAAAGCGGTCGTGTGGCGCGGCCCGATGGTCACGAAGGCCGTACGACAATTCCTCGGCGACGTGCACTGGGGCGACATCGAGTACATGATTCTCGACCTTCCCCCCGGCACCGGAGACGTCCAACTCACCGTCGTCCAGACGATTCCCCTTACCGGGGCCGTCATCGTCTCCACTCCGCAAGACATGGCGCTGGCTGATGCCCGCAAGGGAAAAGCGATGTTCGACAATGTAAACGTGCCGGTCGTCGGCATGGTGGAAAACATGGCCTACTTCACTCCGCCCGACCAGCCCGACCGCAAGTATTATCTCTTCGGGCGAGAAGGAGCCAAGGAGCTTTCCCGAGAGCTCGACGTTCCGTTCCTCGGCCAAGTCCCCATCGAACAGAAGGTACGAGAAACGGGAGACGAGGGCACGCCCATCGTGCGGGCCCATCCAGAAAGCTACTCGGCCCAAGCCTTCGACGCCATCGCCGACGAACTCGTGGAGCAGGTCGCCATCCGGAACGCCGAGTCCGACCCGACGCAAAAGGTGGAAATCCTCTACGAGTGAGGAAACTGATCTTCTGCCGGACGCGTCCGTTATTATACAACGCTGGTTTTTCCGCTATTCCCTCAACGGTCTCGACGCCCCATGTCCGACGACGTGCCTTCCCCCGACAACGCCGACTCCTCGGAACCGAACGTCGATCCCGAAATGCGCGATCAGATTGAGGAAGCACTCGACACCATCCGTCCGTACTTGATGGCGGACGGCGGATCGGTCCGGTTGCTGAACGTTACGTCCGACAACGTGGTGGAGTTGGAGCTGCTGGGGGCCTGTGGCTCGTGCCCAATGAGCACCATGACCCTCCGGGCCGGCATCGAACAGGCCCTGAAGCGCTCTGTCCCGAACGTCAAGCGCGTGGAAGCCGTAAACGCGACGGCCGCAGCGTAGAGACGCGACTCTACCCTTGCTCCTTGTCCCTTCGAGACTGCTTTAATTTCACACGATGGCAGTTCAGGCAGAGCGCAACGACTGCAGATCGTCACGACCCAACGGGGAGCGCCTTCTGAGCAACGGACGACCCTCCAATCCCTGCGAAATATCTCGTCGATTCTCAACCTGCCCAAAAATCAAAACAGTCTCTTAGATCTGTACGTCGACCCCAAGACGGAGCGTGAAGTAGCGAACCGTGTTTCCAAGCCCCCCGCTCAGATCATAAAAAACGAACCGGGGCTCAAAGAATAGGGCGTAGGTGTCATCGAGCCGGAACAGCGATCCGAGCGCAAGATGACTTGCCGTTCTCACTTCCTTCGTCTCCTCGCCCGTGGCGACTAGTTCTCCGTCCGCCACCATCCGCCGATTGGTGCTCCGCAGCTGATACCGCCCGACCCCAACTGTGAGGTAGGGATGAGCGTCGCTACTACTGCGGTAGGTATACCGGAGCCCCAGCATTCCGCTTCGGAACGTCAGATCGCCGCCTCCGGTGTTGAAAAGACGGGCGTTTTCCTTGTTTAGCGTAAACCCATCATACCCAACCCCGACCGTAACTGCGAGGCCCCGATACACCCGAATGCCAGCTTCAAGCCCAAGACTCGTTCCGGAGTTGAGAAGTTCACTTTGAAGTTCCGGAGCCCGAAAAAAAGATGCCCCGACGTTCCCCCGAACGGATACGGTGGGCTGGGCTACAGTTGCTGTACTCCCCACCAGGAGGAAAACGAAGGCAAGAATGCAAAGTCGACTTGCGGAAGACCAAGGAGCGGACGATTTCATGGGCAAGGCAGTGTCGATTAGGAAAAACCGAACAGCAGCATTCAGAACATCGGGCAGGGTCGCTCCGAGAACCAAGCGGCATCGCTCTTCACCTGCGTGTCGGATTTTGGTAGGAAAAATCGTGCCGCGCTTCCCGTTCCAAACTCGCTGATGTTGTCTCCGAAACGCTCGGTATGTGAAGTCCTAGTGCATGGATCGGTTCCGTTTCTTTCGGGGTCGATGCCTCCACACGACATCTTCTGTCTTCTCCTTCCCGACCGACGCTCTCTTTTCCTATGACCGACACGGCTGTTGTCACTGTTTTCCTTCGCCATCGTGGCGAGGTGTTGCTTCTGCGTCGAAGCAACGATGTCGGCTCCTATCCCGGAAAATGGGGAACGGTCGCAGGACACCTAGAATCTGACGACCCGCTGGACGCCGCCCGTTCCGAGATTGAGGAAGAAGTGGGACTGACTGAAGACGACGTGTCGCTCGTTCAGGAAGGCCCCTCCTTTTCGGTGCACGATGAGGATCGAGGGACAGAGTGGATCGTGCACCCGTTCTTGTTCGACTCTTCGACTCAAGAGGTGTCTCTGAACTGGGAAACGCAAAATGCAGAATGGGTCTCGCCCACGACCCTCCTCCGACGCGACACGGTTCCGGACCTCTGGCGCTCATATCGGAGCGTCTCCCCCTCGATCGTAGAATTGACCGACGACACGGAGCATGGATCGGCCTATCTCTCCCTTCGAGCGCTGGAAGTTCTGCGCGACCGGGCCGCTCTTCTGGCCACGACCGACCCTCCCGACATCGACGACGCATGGGCCCGATTGGCCGAGACGGCCCAGCGCCTGCTCAAGTCCCGTCCGTCCATGGCGGCCCTCACGAACCGTATCCATCGGGTGATGCACGAGAGTCAACCGGAGGGCACGCCGGGTCAGGTAGAACAAAAGGCGCACGCGGCCATTGGCCAGGCAATTGACGCCGACGCCAAGACCGCTCGCCGTGCCGCCGATCAATTCGCGGACCAACGTGTGCTCACACTTTCCCGCTCGGGAACGGTGCTGGAGGCCCTCCGCACGGCCAATCCGGCTCCTTCCATCATTGTGACTGAGTCCCACCCGGGACGCGAAGGGGTCGGCGTGGCCGAGACGCTAGTCCGAGCGGAGATGGACGTGACACTCATTCCGGATGCCGCCGTCGCAACGACACTCGCATCGGGAGAGATCGATGCGGTACTCGTGGGCGCCGATACCATCCATCCCTCTGGCACCGTCGTCAATAAGGTGGGAACGCGGGGCGCTGCCCTTGCCGCCGCTCGGGAAGATATCCCCTTCTACGTCGCGTGTGCCATCGACAAGATTTCTGTCGAAGAAGCAACGATCTCCGAGAGCGCCGATCCTCGCTCCGTCTACGAGAAAGGCACAGATGTTCGCGTCGCGGCTCCTCGCTTCGACGAGACCCCGCCGGACCTCGTGACAGGGGGCATTATCACAAACCGGGGTTCGTACGCCCCCGATCAAGTTGCGGCGTTGGCTGAGGAGCTGGAAATGCTCCGGGACTGGTAGACGGACCGCGCGAGGACGCTCGGCACGTCCTCACTGTCGAAGGCCAACTCCATCTCAATCGACGGTTCCACGCTGGTGAGTTCCTCCTGATCCGCCAGCGCCTTTTTCTCCTCCGGCGGCGCCTCCTCCAGCTTCTCCAAGAACTGCTTCCGCAGGGCTTCCTCTCGTTTCTCGACGTCCTCCTCCAGGCTCTTCTCCACCAATGTCGTCCCGCTTTCCGGCGTGACTGTCCCGCTAGGCTGAGTCTGATAATTATCGGTTCAGGTATTCCTCGACGAACGCCCAGAGCACCATGGCTTTGTAGTGACTCGCTTTCTTCTCATACCGGACTACCAGGCGGCGGCGCTCTTTCAAGTGGCCGACACAGCGCTCGACCGTATTTCGGTCGCGATACTTCTGTTCGTCGCAGGTCGGTGGGCGTCCAGGGCCGTCTCGCATATTTTCACGTGCCGGGATTGCTGATTCGATACCCTTATCAGCGCACCACTGCCGGATCCAGTCAGCATCGATCCAGTCAGCATCGTAGGCCCGATCTCCAGCGACTGCCTCGGGGCGCTTCCGAGGTCGCGGGGCCGAGGGACCGATACTTCGTTCATCAGGTCGGTGAAGAAGGCTGACTCGTGGCGCTGACCGGCTGACAGGATTGCTCCCAGCGGGAGGCCTTGCCGGTCGGTAAGTAGATGGATCTTGGTGGAGAACCCGCCTCGGCCGTAGCCGAGCGCCGGGCCTAGACCCTCGTCTCGCCCGATTCGAGCCCCTTTTTATCGTCGTTCGGTCCGCCCGCAGCGGCCCGAGCGGCCTGAACAATCGTGCTGTCCACGTTGAACTGAGACCAGTCGATACGACCCTCTGCGTCGAGCTCGCCCTGAAGGTGACGAATGATCGATTCGAGCGTGCCGTCTTCGGCCCAGCGTCGGAACCGATCGTAAACAGTCTTCCAGTTACCATAGCGCTCGGGTACGTCTCGCCAGGGAGCTCCAGAGCGTAGGATCCAGAAGATGCCGTTGATAACCTGCCGGTGGTCGTTGTACGGACAGCCTCGGCCTTCAACCTCCGGCAGGAGGTGTTCGATGCGTTCATACTGCTCGTCGGTGAGCTCATAGCGGCGTCGAGGCATACCAGAGCGGCTTAGTTAGTCCAGTGGACTGTGCAAGCCGTTCATACAGCCTTTTTATCAGACAGTGCCTAGCATTGGCCGGACTCGACATCGCCTCTCCTCCGGCGGAAGTCGCCTGCATGAAAGGCGTGTCGTTGATCGTCACGAAGAAAGAGGCCCCGCCGGTTGAGAGCTCCACGTAGTAGTAAATTTTCTCCTCGGTGGTGTCCGCACCAGCGGCCGGGACAGATGTGTTTGGTCCCATAGCAGCCTGTGGATCAACGAGGCCGAGCCCCAAGATCAAAAGGACGCCGACAAAACCGAACAGTGTCCACGGACTACTTCTCATTCCAATCACAGTTGACATTGTCTTTGTGCCGCCACGGGTTTGAACGGCCCCCTCAACGAACAATGCAGAGCTCCCCGTCGACCCGACCGACAATCACTCGCATCGACCAGATCGTTCCATCCTCTCCGCGCGTCTTGAAAAACTTTCGGCCGGTCGGATTCCAGGGCTGGTCCGGCTCTCCGTTCTCGACGTACACCTCCCACAATCGGCCGGCTAACAGCGGCCGTAGCCCAATGTCCTCCCGCTCAAAATCGGTCCGTAGTCCACTCTCGTAGTAATTTTCCAAGGTTTCTTTCCAGGACTCGTACCCTTTCGACTCATAGTACGCTTTGTTGTAGTCTTGGTACTTCACCTTCAGCTCCTCGTAGATCCCGCGGCTGTCCTGACGCCGCATCAGGTCGCGGAGCTTGACGGCGTAGTCCTTCAGCGCCGCGGTGTCTTCGATCACCGGCGCCTCGATCAGGTGCTCCGCGAAGCTCGGCGTCTTTGGGCTGTCGAACCGCACAGTCATCTCAATCGGAAAGCTCACGCGGGTGAGCTCCCCTTCCCGGTCGGCCAATTCCCGCTTCTTCTCCGGCGGCGCCGACTCCAGCCGCTCCAGAAACGCCTGCCGCTTTTCGTCTCGCCGCGCCTCAATCGTGTCCTGAAGGTTGAACGTCGTGATCTCCTTCCCAGCTTGTGTCCCGGTGAGGTCTCCTTTTCGATACAGCGTGACCGCGCCGGTCAGGCGGGCATCCTCCGGGGTCGTCAGCCCGCTCGAATCCGATTTCATCGTAGGGCCTGCAATAATGTGCAGCTCGTTGTTTTCACCGATGAGATCAACATTTACTGGACTCGCCTTCGCTTGCCCACCGGCGGAGGTTGCCTGCATGAAGTGTCTGTCGTTGATTGTGACATAAAAGGAGGCTCCGCCCGTCGAAAGCTCCAAGTAATAGTACAACTCCTCCTTGGTTGTGTCCGCATCGGCAGGCTGGGCAGAGGTTGCTGATTCCATAGCAAGCTGTGGGATGAATTGGCTAAATAAAGCGAGCATGATCGGCAGGCCGAGCACAACTCCGGGCCAGCCCTCATTGCCGTGTCCTGCGGCTCGTGCAATCGACATGAGACGTTGTTTCCAGCTGTCACTTAGTACGTGTAGTTGTCGAGGATGGCGTCGAGCTCTCCGTGGTGGAGAAACGCCATGAAGTCAGTTTTCAGCACCCGGCGGCTCAGCGTGTCGGAATACTCGTCCAGTCCCTTCCGGATGTCCTTGGCCATCTCTTCGACCGCCTCTCGGTCTCGCCGGACGTCTGCACGCTTCAATATGGCCTCGGCCGTGTAGTCGGCCACCTTTTCCGGAGGCATCTCGGTCCGGCGCTCTCCCCGCTTTCGAACCTCCACGTTGTCGAACGGCCACGCCTTCTGTTGAATCACGCTGGTCACCCGCTCGACCCCACTCGGGTCCGGATCCCCGCCATAAAACACCTTCGTGAGAATCGACCGGATCTCGTCCGGATGCAACTGATTCGAGACGTGTTCTCGGCTCGGCGGCCACTGCCAGGTGGCGAGGTCCTTCCCCTCCACGATCGTCCATTCCTTCTGCCCGCTCATACTCCCGGATTCCCCTCCAACTGCATCCTCCTCAGCGGTCTCTCGCTCTCCTTCTCTCACTCGTGGCCCTACAGACCCCTTCGCTCTCGCTTTGAAGCCGGTCCAGCGGATCGTGCCCTCGAGGTAGAACCCCCCGCCCTCACCCTCCGGCGCTGTATCAAAGCCCGCCTCCGTGTTTTTCAGCTTGATGGCAGACTCCCCGTTCACGACCACATTGCCTACGTGCGGCGCCTCAACGCGCACCCCAATCGCTCCCTTGAGCGTACTCCCCACACCGCCGCTCACCTTCGCTTTCATCCCCGGCCCCGACCGCTGCACCGGACCGAGCTTCAGAACAAGTGTGCCCTGGATAAAGGCGAATGCCTGCGCCGTCGCAACGGCCGGTATTTCCAACCCAATTCCTACTTCCGCCTTGACGTCAAACAACTTCAGACTGAGCCCCACCCCCGCCTGCAGATAGGCCTTCTCGTCCTTCCACTCCTGCCATCCCCACGTGAGGGCCACCGTCCCCTGAGCGAGCTGTACCGACATCTCGGCGTACCAGCCCAGCTTGGGGGCCTCCTTTAGCGTGTTAATGATCGCCTGAAGCCGATACCCCAGCTCAAGGATGCTCCTGGCGAGCTCGACCGGCTTGGCAGACACCTGTGAGCCATTGCACTTCACGGAATTGTTGACCGGGCCCGACAGCCCACCGCCACCATCGTCGGATTTACGGTCACGGTGACCGTGTTTTCTGTTCCGATCAGTAGAGCATTCATTGGCGAGTTGAAGCTCGCGCTGGTCCGCCCGTCGTTCTCGTCGACCCCGACCCCGTTTACGGTCGTCACCGTGCGGGCGTCCAGCACGCTCAGCTCCAGGTAGTAGTACGGCACCTCCTGATCGGTCTCCTGATTTGCAGTGGCCGTCCCGTAGGACCCGGTCTTCCAGCAGCCTGCGCAAACGGCAGTCACTGCCAGAAGAACCGCTAGCCCAACCACCGAACGGCCTACACGTCGATACGACACAAATCTCATCGGACCACCTTCAGCTCCCCGTCCACTTTGCCCACGAAAATGTCCATGAACGCCCTGCCTTTCTCCCCTGGCCCCGTCAAGATAAACTCGTCACTCACTCCTTCTCCCCGATCCACATTAATCTCCCATACACGTCCTCCAGCCCATCTCCTTAATTCTATGTCTTCACGCTCAAAATCAATTAATATTCCCTTAGGATAAACGTGCTCTTCCATCATTTTCCTAAACCACTCAAACCGGTCCTCTTTTCTTCTGCTAGGATACGCAGTTCTGTATATTTCATATTTGGACGAAAAAGGGCTAAAAAATTCCTTAATTTTTTTCTTATCGAGAAGGTCACGTGCATACATCGCAAAGTCTTTCAGGGCGCTGGTGTCTTCGATCACCGGCGCCTCCATGAACCGATCCCGGAAGCTCGGCACGTCCTCGCTGTCGAAGGTCAGCTCCATCTCGATCGGAAATTCCACGCTCGTGAGCTCCTCCTCCTGGTCCGCCAGCGCTTTTTTCTCCTCCGGCGGCGCCTCTTCCAGCTTCTCCAGGAACTGCTTCCGCAAGGCTTCCTCTCGTTTCTCAACAACTTCCTGCAGGCTCTTCTCCACCAATGTCGTCCCGCTTTCCGGCGTGACTGTCCCGCTAGTGATCTTCTTAATCTTCGCGGTGACTTTCGCCTCCTCGACCGTCGAGGAACGAACCGAGTCCGCGTCCGCCAGCTTCCCGCTCTTCGGCGGGTCCCCCGCCGCCACCATCGTCGGCCTTACGGTCACGGTGACCGTGTTTTCTGTTCCGATCAGTAGAGCATTCATTGGCGAGTTGAAGCTCGCGCTGGTCCGCCCGTCGCTCTCGTCGACCCCGACCCCGTTTACGGTCGTCACCGTCCGGGCGTCCAGCACGCTTAGCTCCAGGTAGTAGTACGGCACTTCTTGTTCGCTCATTGAGTTGTCGGTTGCGGTTTGAGAAAAGGAGTGTGCATCGGGCTCACAGGCCAGCAGGAACGTCCCAAGTAAAACAGTGGCGGTGGCCCAGACAGTGTGATTCAAGGTCAAAGACATAGCAGATGTGAAATGGACGAACGTAGCGAATATTGGCCCGAACGGTCACCCGTCCTTGGATTTGATCTTACTCATCTGTTTCTGAATCGGATCGACGTAGCCGTCCAGGAGCTTTTGAAACTCCTCGCTCTCAAGGAACGCCTCGTAGTCGGCGGCCCGGAGGTGTGGGGTCGTCCCCTCCGTCTTCCAGTCGAACGGAAGCTTTCGCTTTCCGGTTGGAATCTCCTCGCTGTGCTCCTTGCCGTGGGCCTCTATCATCGACTGCAGCCGGTCCCGGATCTCGATGGCCATCGCCTCCACCGACTTCCGCGACCGTTTGAGGTGGGGCCGCTGCTCGATCTTCTCCACAATGGGCCCCACCACCTCGTCCATCGACCACCAGGTGTAGTCCGGCTCCGTGTGCGGCCCCTTGAGAAGGCTGTAATCCCTGCGCTCCCGGCGCCCGTGCTCGCGGACCCGGATGTCCCACTTCCCCCCAATCACCACGTGCCCGGCCTTGAAGATGTCCTTGAACACCGCCGTCACCTCCGGCCGCGAAAGGCGCTCCGGCTCGTAGCGGCTGCCTTCCGGCCAGGTCCACTGGCCCAGCAGGTACCCCGGCTTCCCCGGCGGCGGCGCAATCACCTCCACTGGTTTCGTGCCGCCATCGTTCTTGATACCAATTCCCTCTGTCTCCGCTCCGTATGACCAAGTCACCACCGCGCTGATGCCGTTCCAGTAGGTGTCCAGCTCCAGGCGCAGCCCATCATCTTGGCGCGCCTTCGCCGTTCCCTCCACGATCAGCTTCGACTTCACCTTCCCTTCCGCCTTCACCATGTAGGGCGCCTCGAACCGGGCCCCCAGCTCCCCTACAATTTCCCCCTTCAATTCGGCCTTCAGCCCGGCGTCCCCGTCCGGCGAAACCCGCTGCAGCGCTGTCTTCAGCAGAACGGCCCCCTGGATGCGCCCGAACACCTGCAGCTTGAACCCGCCACCCCCAGCTCCAGGCTCGCCTGCAAGATTGCAACGTCGGCGTTGATCGCCAGCCAGTAGAACGCCCGGTGCTTCCGGCCGGCCTTCGCGTACTCGCGCCAGCCCCACTGCAGGCTCAGCGTCCCCTGCATCACCTGCACCGACGCCTCCACGTACCAGCCAAACTTCGGGACGTTGTCCTGCACCAGCTCGATCATCTTCTGAACTTGCGCGGCCAGCTCCAGGCCACTGCTCGCCAGCTTTGCGACGTTCGCCTCTACGTACTGGTCGTTCCGGCGAATGCGCACGACCTCCGTCGGGGCCGTCTGCTCGTCCTGGTTGTGCTGGGCGGTGGCCCCGTCCGAGCCCGACTCCACTTTCGCGTCGACCGTCTTAAGCTGTTGGCTCGTCGGGGACCAGCTGGTCTTCTCGACGGTGGACGTCACCGTTTTCTTCTCGACCGATACGTCTTCTTGCCGCTCCTGGATCTTGACCCCACCGGAAATGCTTCTCATGGCCGGGAAGTCGGTCTCCAGCGCATATCGGTCCGGACAGTAGGCCTTCACCTTGAAAGGACTGTCCGCAATCCCCTGAATTTCGTATACGTTCGGCTCCCTTAGCTTCTGCCAGAACGTTTTCTTTAACAACGCCAGCTCCGGGGCGGGCGCCCGGCACTTCAATGTGTATCGAGGCGCTCCTCCTTCCGGGCTCTTCTTCTCCAGCGTCGCATCGTCGTGGCCGTTCGGGCTCTTGACCAGTGTTGGCTCCTTGTCTCCGCTGTACACGAGGGTCACCTCTTCTTCGGCGGACAGACCGTGGTGCTGCTCTCCTCCTTTGCGGTTCCGTTTGCCCGAACCTTTCGCGCTCCCCTTCTTCCTTCTCTTCGGCCCTCCGCCCTTCTTCAACGGAGGCACCACTTCGAAGAGCGTCCGGTCGTTGGCCGTCCGCCGCTCTTCGTCAATCGTGTGCTCGCAGTAGACCCGCAGGATATCGGTCACGCAGATGTTTGCCTCTACATCGTCCGGGTACGCCGCAATGCAAGCAGAACCCGACTCCAAAATCGAAGGATCAGACATGAGCTGTTTTCAAAACCGCTAGATCAGGGATTCGATACGCATTTGGGAATCAGGGGAAGACTACTCCGTGGGTGTTCCCTTCCGCTGCACGGCAGAACACTTGGGCCATTCGACCTCGTGGGTGCAGGGCGGCACGTCTTCTAGTTCCGCACGACCACTCCTATCGAGCGTCCCCGTCCGCACTTCTCCGTTCGCAAACCGAACGACGTACGGCGCCCGGGCAACCCCTTTTCCTTCCGAATCATTCAGTCCAATTTTGAGCGTGCTTTTGATTTTCAGAAATCCCGTCGTGGAGGAAAGCGGATATCCCTCCACGTCCACCCCTGCCACATAGGCCGGGAGTTGCTGCCCACCACCCCGCGCAGATGTCGGCAGTACCTCCTCTGGGGTCGTGGGATCGTACTGATCTTCTTCACCGTGCTCGTACGTCCACGCCGCCTCCACCTCCTCCCCGCTCACCTCCGTCTCAATCTCGCCCACGACCGCCGCCGAACTGCCGCCCTCCACCGGCATCTCTTTGATCTGCACCGTCGCGGGCGTCCCGTCCTCGATCCCCTTCGCCGTCGCGGTCACGGTCACCTCCTCGCCCACGGCGGCCTCCGTCTTGGACCACTCCGCGCCCTTTACGCTCTTGACCGTGGCCGTGCCGCTTCCTTCCGGCAGCATCGAGCGCCGCACCCGCCCGTCCCCCTGCAGCCAGTGCTCGGAGGTCTCCCCCGCCGGATCCTCCAGCGCGTAGGGCACCCCGGCCATAGCATTTCCCGCCGCGTCCTCAAACGCAAAGTCGATCCAGTGCTCCACGAGCTCGGTCGCCTCCGGCGAGCCACCTTCCGCCGCCGCGGCGGTCGCCACCGCCCCCTGCACGCCC